>JAKSBI010000106.1 GCA_022361215.1 Hyphomicrobiales bacterium
CCTGTCCAAGAAAGCGGCACAAAGATTGCTCAACATAGGGCATATCGGACCGGCAGGACGAATTAGGAGCGAGAGTATGTTTAAGGGGTCGTTTCCGGCGTTAATCACACCGTTCCGCAATGGCGCGGTGGATGAGGAGGCCTTTCAGCGCCTGGTGGATTGGCAGATCGCTCAGGGAACCCATGGCCTCGTGCCGGTCGGAACCACCGGCGAATCGCCGACGCTCAGCCATGACGAGCACAAGCGCGTCGTCGAGCTTTGCATCGAAACCGCCGCCGGGCGGGTCCCCGTGATCGCCGGGGCTGGCTCGAACAGCACCGCCGAAGCCATCGATTTGACGAGGCATGCCGCCGATGCCGGCGCCAGCGGCGTTCTGGTGGTGACGCCTTACTACAACAAGCCGACCCAGGAGGGGCTTTATCGGCATTTCAAGGCAATCAACGACTGCGCCGACATTCCCATCGTCATCTACAACATCCCCCCTCGCAGCGTCGTCGACATGTCGGTGGAGACTATGGTGCGGCTGTTCGAGCTCTCCAACATCGTCGGGGTCAAAGACGCCACGGCGGATCTGGCGCGCGTCAGCCAGCAGCGCGCGGCGATGGGCCCCGAATTCGTTCAGCTCTCGGGCGAAGATGGGACCGCGCTCGGGTTCATGGCCCATGGCGGTCAAGGCTGCATCTCGGTGACGGCGAATATCGCGCCCGCCCTCTGCGCCGAGTTCCAGAACGCCTGCCTCGCCGGAGATTTCGGACGCGCTCTGGAGATTCAGGACCGTCTGATGCCGGTGCACGATGCGCTGTTCGTGGAGTCGAGCCCTGGCCCGGTCAAGTACGCGGCGTCCCGGCTCGGCCTGTGCGCGCCGGATACGCGGCTGCCGCTCGCTCCCATTGCCGAGGCCTCCAAGACGCGCGTCGACGCGGCTCTGGAGAAGGCCAGGCTTCTGCAGCTCGAAGCGGCCTAGGTCCGGCGGCACGCCCTGATGTCCAGGAGAGATGTCTGAGAAGCGCGACAACCGGCAGGTTGTCGCCGACAACAGAAAGGCTCGCCACAACTACGAGATCGAGGAGACCTTCGAGGCTGGGCTGGCGCTGCTGGGCTCGGAGGTCAAATCGCTGCGCTCGGGCAAGGCCAATATCGCCGAAGCCTACGCGTCGGAGAAGGATGGCGAGCTTTCCCTGATCAACAGCTACATCGCGGAGTACGCCCAGGCGGGACGGCGCAATCACGAGCCGCGGCGCCCGCGCAAGCTGCTGATGCATCGCCGCGAGATCGATCGCCTGATCGGTGCCGTACAGCGGCAGGGGATGACCCTGGTTCCGCTCAGGCTCTATTTCAACGACCGCGGCATCGCCAAGCTGCTGATCGGGCTTGGCCGCGGCAAGAAGGTCCATGACAAGCGTGAGACCGAGCGCAAGCGCGACTGGGAGCGCCAAAAGGCGCGCCTGATGCGCGAGAAAGGATAAGCCCTGGATGTCGACCAACACACAGGAGCTACCAGGCGATCTGCCTGTGCCGACGGATGACGGGGCGGCGGCGCATCTCGTGGGCATGGAGATGCCCGACATAGCGCTGCCGGCCACTCTCGGCGGCAGCGTCGATCTCTCCAGACAGGAGGGGCGAACGGTGGTCTACGCCTATCCGCGCACCGGCGTGCCGGGCGAGCCCACGTTCCATGAGGACTGGGACCTGATCCCGGGCGCCCGGGGCTGCACGCCCGAGTCCTGCGCCTTTCGGGACCATCACGGCGAGCTGAGGGGGCGCGGCGCCCGCGTCTTCGGCCTGAGCACCCAGGACACGGCCTTTCAGCGGGCGGCGGCCGAGCGGCTGCATCTGCCGTTCGCGCTCTTGAGCGACGATCGTCTTGCGCTGACC
>JAKSBI010000639.1 GCA_022361215.1 Hyphomicrobiales bacterium
AAATCCCGAAGGGACGGGTCGCCTTTGACCGCTGGACGTCGTTGCGAAAAGCTAGAAGTGGAAGACACTACGTCGCTTTCCGCGCCTAGCCAGCGGTCAAAGGCGGCCCGCCAGCACCACAAGGTGAGCCTCAACAGGCCCTAAAGGGCCAAAAAGAGTTCCATGACACAGACAACCAGCCGATTCTTCGATGAGCTTGCCAAGCTCATGACCGACGCCGCCGGCGCCGCCCAGGGCGTGCGAAGCGAGGTCGAGACCGTCATTCGCGGCCAGGCCGAGCGCATCCTCAACGAGCTGGACATCGTCCAGCGCGAGGAGTTCGAGGCCGTCAAGGCGATGGCCCAGAAGGCGCGCGAGCAGAACGACCGTCTGGAGGAGCGTCTGAGCGTGCTGGAAGCGCGCCTCGATGCCGGCCGGACGGACGCGCCCGCGGCGCGCGAGCGGCCCCGTCCGCCGCGGCCCGTGCGCCGCGCCAAGCGCAAGCCGCGCTTCTGAGGCCCGACCGGCCTCTCCCCAGTATTTCGCCTTGCGCGGCGCGCGATTCGGGCCGGCCGCAGGCAGTGGCCATGTCGCAATTTCGCGTGGACAAAGTGTGCCCGTGCCTTGCGACTCAATCCATGCTTCGCTTATCTCGCAGTTGTTGTGGTCTTGTAACGAGTCAGCGCGATATATTGTAGTGATTAAGCGATTCGCGGGGGGCGGATTGCGGGCGCGTTACTTCGGCGCGCGCCCATGAGACTCGAGGGAGCCGCATGGCGTCGACAGAACCCATATTCGAACGTCTGTCCAATCCGGTCGACATGATCGAGCGGATCGCGACGGTCTACGACTGGGCCTTCGAGCGCAACGCCGAGGACGAGCTCTCCATGTCCGTGGCGGGCACCTGGTCCGACTATCACATCTCCCTGAACTGGCGCGACGATCTGGAAGCCCTGCACATGGCCTGCGCCTTCGATCTGAAGGTCCCGCCCGCGCGCCTGAACGAGATCTACCGGCTGATCGCGTCGATCAACGAGCAGATGTGGATCGGTCACTTCGATCTATGGCGCAAGGAAGGGCTGCTGCTGTTCCGCCACGGCCTCATGCTCAACGGCGCCGAGCCGACCAACGAGCAGTGCGAGGCGCTTTTGCACGCTGCGCTCGACGGCTGCGAGCGCTATTATCAGGCCTTCCAATATGTCATCTGGGCGGGCAAGAGCGCGGAAAACGCCTTGGCCGGCGCCATGTTCGAGACCGAAGGCCACGCATGACCATCAGCCTCGCCGGGCCCCTGCTTCTGGTGGGCGCCGGCAAGATGGGCGGCGCCCTGCTCACCGGCTGGCTGGAGCAGGGCCTGGATGCCCCCGGCATCTTCGTACAGGACCCGGAGCCCCCGGCCGATAGCCTGGCGCTTTTGCGTGCGCACGGCATCGTCTGCGCGGCCGCGCCCGAGCTGCCGGCAGTGCCCTCCGTGGTAGTGCTGGCCGTCAAGCCGCAGATCATGGACGCCGTCCTGCCCACGGTCAGGCCGCATCTCGGGGCCGGCACCGTGGTGCTCTCCATCGCCGCGGGCCGGACCGTTGCCAGCCTGCAGCGGCATCTGGGGGAGGGGACGGCGATCGTGCGCTCCATGCCCAACACGCCGGCGGCCATCGGCCGCGGCATCTCCGTGGCCCATTCCAGTCCCGCGGTGACCCCCGACCAGGCCGAGCACTGCATCGCGCTTTTGAGCGCCGTCGGCGAGGTGGCCTGGGTCGACGACGAGGCGCTGCTCGATCCGGTGACGGCAGTCTCGGGCAGCGGCCCGGCCTATGTGTTCCTGCTGACCGAGTGCCTGGCCGAGGCCGGCGTCGAGGCGGGGCTGGACGAGGCGCTGGCGCGTCGCCTGGCGCGGGCCACCGTCTCGGGCGCCGCCGAGCTGATGCGCCAGTCCGAGCTGGAGCCCGCCACCTTGCGCCAGAACGTCACCTCGCCCGCCGGCACCACGGCGGCCGCGCTCCAGGTCCTGATGGACGACGACGGCCTGCGGCGGCTGATGGCGCGCGCCGTGGCGGCCGCGGCCGAGCGCTCGCGGGAGCTGTCCGACTGACGTGCGGGCCGCGCGTAAGGCGCGGTTTACGGTCGCAAGCCCTGCGGCTTCCCTTCGGCCGAAAAGGCACTATCCTCGGCGCCAAGGAGCTGAACCATGCTGGACGACTACACCACGCGCGGCATGATCGTTCGCGCAGCGCTTCGACTGGCCGAGCAGAAAGGCTGGCGCCGGCTCGGGCTCGACGACATCGCGCGCGAAGCCGGCCTCGCCCTGGCGGATGTTCGGGCCGAGTTCGACTCGAAAGGCGCGATCCTGGAAGCCTTCATGCAGGAGGTAGATCGGGCGGTCCTGAAGGCGTCGGACCCGGATCCGGACGAGCCCGCGCGCGACCGCATCTTCGACGTGCTGATGACGCGGTTCGAGGTGCTGGCGCCCTACAAGGCCGCGCTCAGGCGGATCGCCCGAGAAGCCCAATACCGGCCCGGCTCGATGGCGTATCTGACATGTCTGTCGCTGCGCTCGCAATACTGGATGCTGCTCGCCGCCGGCATCGGCGTCGACGCGCCGGGGGCCTCGCTGAAAGTGCCGGGGCTGCTGGCGGTCTACGGGCGGGCGGCGGCCGTCTGGCTCGACGACGACGATCCAGGGCACGGGCGCACCATGGCGGCGCTGGACCGGGAGCTCCGGCGCGGCGAGCGCTGGCTGACCCGCCTCGACACCTTCGGTGCCGATGCCATCCGTCTCGCCTGCCGCTTCGTGCCGCGACGGCGGCGGCCCCGTGCTGACGAGGGACCGGTCGTGCAGCC
Organism: Hyphomicrobiales bacterium; assembly: GCA_022361215.1. GTDB lineage: Bacteria > Pseudomonadota > Alphaproteobacteria > Rhizobiales > Methyloligellaceae > JAKSBI01. Next base: position 2,818 of record JAKSBI010000639.1, read on the forward strand.
GGTACCCGGTCCCACGGCGGAAGAGCCGCGTGCCGGATAGTCCGCAGAGCGCCGAGATCGGCTGCGACGATTTCCTGAAGGTGGACGTGCGCGTCGGCACCGTCGTCGACGCGCAGCCCTTTCCCGAGGCGCGCAAGCCGGCCTACAAGCTGTGGATCGATTTCGGGCCCGAGATCGGCGTCAGGAAAAGCTCGGCACAGATCACGGCTCACTACGCCCTCGACGAGCTGATCGGGCGCCAGGTCGCGGCGGTGGTCAATTTCCCGCCCCGCCAGATCGGCCCCCTGATGTCCGAGGTCCTGACGCTCGGCTTTCCCGACGAGAACGGCGAAGTGGTTCTGTTCGCGCCCGATCTCGAGGTGCCGAACGGCGCCCGGCTCTATTAGGATTTCCGACCGACTGGCGCCGCCTGTTCGATGCTGATCCGGCCGTCGGCCACCGCGCCCCAATTCAGTATAGAAAGTATTTTCTAGGTTGCGGAGCGCGAACTCTGGCAACCAAGAATTGAAAGTAGATTAACTGGACATTCACTAAGAATCGCCACGGTGGTGTGAAGCCGAGGTTATTTGGATTCACCTTCAAGATGAAAGCTGACGAAAGACGTTCGGAGGAGCGCAGCAAAGTCCTCCTGCACGCGACGGTGTTTACGCGAAGCGAGCCGCAGGGCGTCAGATGCGGAATCCGCGACGCCAGCTCGCACGGCTGCATGCTCGTTTCAAGCTATGCGAACGAGTTTCCCGACAAGGTCGAGTTTCATGTCGACGGCATCGAGCAGCGATTGTTCGGCGACGTGGTATGGCGGCAAGGCAAGACGGCCGGCATACGGTTCGATTGGCACGCGTGCTTGAAGGTCAGCGACGAGTTTGCCGATTGGATCGAGCTCGAGACCGATGAGGTCGTAAGGATATAGAACGCCACGGCGATCCGTCGGGTGGCGGTTGCCGCGCGGCGGCGGTCAGATCGGCAGCCGGATCGTCGCCTTCAGGCCGCCGAGCCGGCTTTCGCCCAGCGTGATGTCGCCGCCATGGCCGCGCACGATGTCGCGGGCGATGGCCAGGCCGAGCCCGGTGCTGCTGGTGTTCTGGTTCCGGGCGTGATCGAGGCGGTAGAAGGGCCGGAACACCTCCTCGTGCTCCTCGATCGGGATGCCCGGCCCGTCGTCCTCGACCCGGATGGTCAGCCACTTCCGCGTCGTGCTGGCATCCACCTCGACGGTGTCGGCGAAGCGCACGGCATTGTTCACGATATTGTCGACCGCCCGCTTGAAGGCATGGCGGCGCAGCGACACGACGACGGGCTCGCCGTTCATCGTGATGGTGATCGACTTGCCCTCGCGCGAGGTCTGGTTGCGGATCTCCGTCAGCACCTCGCGGACGTCCACGCGGGCGGTGTCCTCGCTGCTGTCGCCCTTGGCGAAAGCCATGTAATCCTCCAGCATGGCCTGCATCTCGTCCACGTCCCGGCGCATCGCCTTGGCCTCGTCGGAATCGTCGTACATGGCGAGCTGCAGCTTGAAGCGCGTCAGGATGGTTCTGAGGTCGTGGCTGACGCCGGCCAGCATGGTGGTGCGCTGCTCGATCTGGCGCTCGATGCGGTCGCGCATCTCGACGAAGGCGTAAGCCGCCTGGCGCACCTCGCGCGCGCCGCGGGGGCGGAAGTCCGGCGGCGCGGGCCGGCCCTTGCCGAAGCGGTCGGCGGCTTCGGCCAGGCGCAGGATCGGCCGGATCTGATTGCGCAGGAACAGCACCGCCACGGTCAGCAGCACCAGCGACGTGGCGACCATCCAGAGCAGGAAGATGTGGGAGTTGGAGGCGTAGGTCTGGCTGCGCCGCGCCAGCACGCGGAAGACCGCGTCGTCGAGCTTGATGCGGATCTCGACCAGATGCGAGCGGCCGACCGTATCGATCCAGAACGGCTTGCCGATGCGCTGGCGGATCTCGTTGGAGAGGGTGCGGTCGAGCAGGGCGAAGAACGGCTTGGGCCGCGCCGGCGGCAGGTCCTGCGGCGGCAGGATCTGAACGGAGAGGTTCAGGTCCTTGTGCGCCATGCGGATCAGCTTGGCGTATTGGTCCTGGTGCGCGTAGGACTCGTAAACGTTGATGAGCATGGCGATGTCGCGCGTCGTCGCCGTCGACAGGCGGCGCGTCACCAGCTCCCAGTGGCGCTCCATGAACACGAAAGCCACCACGGACTGCAGCAGCGCCATGGGCGCGATGATGATGATCAGCGCCCGGGCGTAGAGACCCTTGGGCATTTGCGCGGCCAGCGCGCGCGCAAACCGTTTCCACAAGCTCTGGCTTGCCTCTGAGGTCGGATCTTCGTCGGAGAGGGCGACCATTATTCTGCGTGCAGGATATAGCCCTTGCCGCGGACCGTTTGCAGGAAGACGGGATTGCTCGGATCGGCCTCGATCTTGCGCCTGAGCCGGTTGATCTGCACGTCCACGGCCCGTTCGCTGCCGTTGGCGCCGGTGCGGGCGAGGTCGTAGCGGGAGATCGCCGTGCCCGGCTGCTGGGCGAACTGGCGGAGCAGGTCGCGCTCGCGCTCGGTGAGGCGCACGGTCTCGCCGTCCCGCTGCAACTCGCCCCGGTCGATGTGGAACACGAACTGCCCCATGCGCACGGCGTCGGAGCTGCCCTTCAGGCTGCGGTGGCGGCGCAGGATGTTGTGCACCCGAAGCAGCAGCTCGCGCGGCTCGAAGGGCTTCGCCAGATAGTCGTCGACGCCGAGCTCCAGTCCCTTGATGCGATAGTCGGGCTCGGCGCGTGCCGTCAGCATCAGGATCGGCACGTCGCAGCTCGTGCGCAACGCTTCCGCGAGGCTGAAGCCGGACTCGCCGGGCATCATCACGTCCAGGATCAGCATGTCGAAGGCCAGGCCCCGCATATTGGCCCGCGCGACGCCGGCGTCCTCGGCCGTGGTGACCCGGAACCCGTTCTCCTTCAGGAAGCGGGCGAGCAGGTTGCGGATGCGCTCGTCGTCGTCGACGACCAGCACATGGGGGGCATTGTCCGGTGGCGCCTTGCTGCCGTTCGAGGCGGCCTGTGCCGCGTCCGACGTCATGGGACCTCCTGGTCCGTCGTTGCACCCTGGGGCCGCGTGCTCAACAGCTCGGACACGCGAGACCGGTCCAGATCGCTGATCATATGATAGAGGAATCGGCGCACCGCGTCCTCTCCCTGCGGCCCGGCCGCTTCGATCGCGCGGGCCAGCCGTTCGAACTGCGGCCCGGCCAGACGGCCGGCGAGCGCGCAGCCGCGGGCCGTCGGATAGAGCAGGCGCTCGCGCCTGTCCGTGCGGCCCGCCTCCTGCGCGATATAGCCGTCATCGATCAGCTGTTTCAAGACGCGGCCCAGACTCTGCTTGGTGATCTTGAGGATATCGAGGAGATCGGCGACGCGCAGCCCCGGATGCCGGTGCACGAAATGCAGCACCCGATGATGGGCCCGGCCGTAGCCGATCTCGTCGAGGATGGCGTCCGGGTCGCCGATGAAGTCGCGATAGGCGAAAAACAGAAGCTCCATCAGCTCGATCAGCGCCGGGTCGCCCTCGGCCAGCCCGTCCGGCGCGGCGCGGCCGGCCGCGTCCAGGAGGTCCGTCAATGCCGTCTTCTCGGGCCTGTGCGACTTTATGTCAGCCATGTTGACGTATTTTTTAGGTCAGTCATGTTGACTTATTTTGGACGGATTGATACAGCTGGCAACCGTTTTTGTGAAATTTTTGTGCAGAATCTGGCGGCTCAAGGCAAGATCTGGAACGGTTACGGCCTGAAGGGCGGCATGACAATCCGGTCATTTGCCGGCTGGTGAGGTGCGGGCACGGCATCCGCAAGGATCGAAGCGGCGACGCAGGCTTAGGGTACGACCCTCGGGAGTAGAGAAGATGGCAGCGGTTCCTTATGACCAGCGGGAAGGCGTTATCTGGATGAATGGCGAGATGGTGGATTGGCCGGATGCCAATCTGCACGTCTTGAGCCATGGGTTGCACTATGCCAGCTGCGTGTTCGAGGGAGAGCGCGTCTATGGCGGCGAGATCTTCAAGCTGACCGAGCACACCGAGCGCCTGCACGAGTCGGCGCGTGTCCTGGGCTTCGAGATACCTTATTCGGTGGCCGAGATCGACCGGGCCTGCCGCGACGTGGTTAAGGCGCACGGCCTCAGCGAGGGCTATGTGCGGCCGGTGGCCTGGCGCGGCAGCGAGATGATGGGCGTCTCGGCCCAGGAGACACGCATCAACGTCGCCGTCGCGGCCTGGGACTGGGGCTCCTATTTCGACCCGGCCGAGCGCCTGAAGGGCATTCGCCTGTCCATGGCCGAGTACCGGCGGCCGGACCCGAAGACGGCGCCGGCCAAGAGCAAGGCGGCCGGGCTCTACATGATCTGCACCATCGAGAAGCATCGCGCCGAGGCCGCCGGCTATGCCGACGCCCTGATGCTGGACTGGCGCGGGCAGGTGGCCGAGGCCACGGGCGCCAACGTCTTCTTCGTCAAGGGCGAGGTGCTGCACACGCCGACGCCGGACTGTTTCCTCGACGGCATCACGCGGCGCTCGGTCATGGACTTGGCGCGCAAGCGCGGGCTCGACATCGTGGAGCGCGCCATCATGCCCGAGGAGATGGCCGACTTCGAGCAATGCTTCATCACGGGCACGGCGGCCGAGGTCACGCCGGTCTCCGAGATCGGCCCCTACAGCTTCCAGGTGGGCGAGATCACCGAGGCCCTGCTGAACGACTACATGGCGCTGGTGCAGCCGGCCGAAGAGATGGCCGCGACCGCCTGACCGGAGCTCGAGAGCTTAACGCAAAGAGCCCCCGTGCCGGTGCGCGGGGGCTCTTCGTTTGTCCGGTGTCGTTTCGCTCTTAAAGCATGTCTCCCGAAAGTGGATCCCGGTTTCGGGACAAAAGACATGCTTCAACACAGACCCTAGAGCAATGGCGCGAATCAGAATGATGGCGACAGGCTCTAGCGTCGACAGGCCCGACCTAACGCTGCGGGAAGCAGTCGCCGGTCCAGCGGCCGAGCTGGCAATCGATCCGCGTGTCCTCGCCGCCCCAGTACTGGTCGTTGTTCGGACTCTTGCGCTGCGTCGTCGTCGGGGCGCGCCAGCCCGCGGGCCGCTTTTTCACGGCGGTCGGGCGCGGCTTCTTCGAGACCGTCTTGGGCTTCGGCTTGGCGCGCACCACCACGCACTGGCCGCCCTTGAGAACCCGGCCGGCGCCGCACTGGATCGGGCACACCCGCGCGGTCTTGCC
>JAKSBI010000099.1 GCA_022361215.1 Hyphomicrobiales bacterium
ATGGAAAAGAACACGTCTGGGCTTGGGTTAGGTGGTTAACCGCAAGCCCGAGTGTTCAAAAGCGCTGCTGCGAATCTGAAGCCGGCCCAACTTCTACGCGCAAGCACTTCTACGCGTCGAAGTCGGGGCATATCTCTCGGCTTCGTATTAACTGTCGTAATACAAATGGAACTCATAGGGATGCGGGCGGAGAGCCAGGGGATCCAGCTCTTCGTAGGGGTGCATCCCGCAGCTGGTGGTCTGAACAAAAATATCGCCGAAGGCCTCTATGGTGGGATACTGCTCCTTGGCCAGTGCAATTCCCCTGCAGCCCAGCTCCCCTGCCAGCCTCTCGGCATGGGCCGCTGTTCGGTTGGCGATGAGGATCTCCGCCCCTTCCTGCTTCAATCCGAAGACGATTCCCTTGGCAGCTCCCCCGGCCCCCAGAACGACGATCTTTTCTCCCGAAAGGCTATGGCAGCCAAGAAATCTCTTGAAGGAGAGGAGGAAGCCCGCTATATCGGTATTACTCCCCGTCCAGCCCCCCTCCCGCTTCAGGAGGGTGTTACAGGCCCGGGTATAAGCAACCTCGTCGGAGACATCGGCACAGTGGCCCAGTACCGCCTCCTTGTGGGGCACCATTACCGAGACTCCGGCAATGCCGAGATACTCGGCCAGCTCGAAGAATGCATCGATCTCATCGACGAGGATCGGAATGTAGATGTATGGCAGTCCCAGTAACTTGAGGCCCCGGTTATGTATGAGCGGGGATTTTGAATGCATGACGGGGTTGCCGATGACGCAGAGAATCGTGTCCGAGGCATTGATCCGGGAATGGTAGTAGACCTCCCTCAGGGTTTCCGGGCTGGCCTGACCGGGGGCTGCGAGACTGGAATCGGCAGCGCTGGTGTAGGTCCACATAGAGCCCATGCGCCGGCTCAAGATCCTGGTGGGAAATCCGTAGTCCCCCATCCCGAGAATCACCTTCTGGATTCCCCGGTAGCGGTCGGCGAGTCGAAAGAGGCCAAG
>JAKSBI010000757.1 GCA_022361215.1 Hyphomicrobiales bacterium
TTCCTGCGAAAGCAGGACTCCATTGGCGCCGGCGGCGTGCAAAGGAGTCGGAGGCTGAATCGCGAGACGCTCTGGCTGGAACCGACGGTCCCTGCCGCGTGGCGCGGTGGAATGGATTCCTGCTTTCGCAGGAATGACGGGGGATGGGGTCTGTGTGCCTTGCCTCGGGTCACCGCAGGCCGGAAGGGACTCCATCAACCGATTGGCAGCCCCCATCACAGATGTATGATCCATCCAACTGCGCCCTGGACGGGCGCATGCGCGATCTTTATATTCCAATGTTCGAATATAATGGAATAATGCGGACGAGTCCGCGGCGGGGAAGGACGTATAAATCGTGTTGGAAGGCTTGAGAGAGCAGATCGTGGAGGCCGCGCCGGCCTATCTTGCCATTGGCGGGTTCGTCATCGGGCTGGTGTTCGGGTTCATCGTGCACCGGACCAACTTCTGCACCATGGGCTCGATCTCGGACATTCTGTCGTTCGGGGATTATCGCCGGTTCCGGGCCTGGCTGCTGGCGGCGGCGGTGGCGGCGCTCGGGGCGCAGGGGCTGCAGGTGGCCGGGATCGTGGATCTGGGCCAGTCCATGTATCTGGGCGGGAACCTGAACTGGCTCGGCAACATCCTGGGCGGGCTGATGTTCGGCTTCGGCATGGTGCTCGCCGGCGGCTGCACCAGCCGCAACCTGGTGCGCGTGGGCGGCGGCGATCTCAGGTCGCTCGTCGTGCTGCTGGTGGTCGGGCTGTTCGCCTATATGAGCATCGGCGGCATCATCGGGCCGGCCCGCGACGCCATGCAGCGCGCCACGGCCATCGACCTCGGCGAGGGCGCGTCGCAATCCATGGGCGCCATGCTGGCGCAGGCGACCGGGGGAGACACGGGCATGCTGCATATGGGCGCCTTCGTGGTCCTGGTCGGCGCCTTGCTGATCTATTGCTTTATGGACAAGAGCTTCCGGGCCTCGCCGCTGCACCTGACGGCCGGCATCGGCATCGGCCTTTGCGTGATCGCGGGCTGGGCGCTGACCGGGCTCGCCTTTGACGAGTTCGCCGAGACGCCGGTCGATCCGATCTCCCTCACCTATGTGCGCCCGACCGGCGACACCTTCGAGTATCTGGCGCGCTTCACGGCCGGCATGGTGCCGAGCTTCGGGGTGACCACGGTGTTCGGCGCCCTGGTCGGCGCCTTCGCGGCGGCGCAGCTCGCGGGCAGCTTCCGGCTGACGGGCTTCGCGGACTCGGGCGATACATTGCGCAACCTGGCCGGCGCGGCGCTGATGGGCTCGGGCGGCGTCATCGCGCTCGGCTGCACCATCGGTCAGGCCGTCACCGGCCTGTCCACCCTGGCCTTCGGCTCGCTGCTCGCCTTCGTGGCCATCGTCGTCGGCGGCGTCTTCGGCATGAAATACATGGAGCGCCTGCTGATGGGCTAGGGCCTGTGGACATTCACGTTGCGGTGCTGGCGGGTCGCCTTTGACCGCTGGCTAGGCGCGGAAAGCGACGTAGTGCCTCTCCACTTCTAGCTTTTCGCAACGACGTCCAGCGGTCAAAGGCGACCCGTCCCTCCGGGATTTCGCGAGATTGGCCCATCTCCGCGTCACTCGGGCTTGAATATGCAAGGCATGTCCTGCGCCCTCGTTCCTAAAGCTGAGCCAATCTCGCAA
>JAKSBI010000296.1 GCA_022361215.1 Hyphomicrobiales bacterium
CCGGCGGGAATGGCGGCTTTTCCGGCGGCGGCGGCGGCGGCGGCGCCGGCGGGCTTTCGAGTCCGGGCGCGATCGGGGACGGTGCAGGTGGCGCTGGCGGGATCGGCGGCGGCGGCGGCGGCGGTGGCGGCGACGCTGATGGTGGTACCGGCGGTGACTTCGGCGGCGGCGGTGGGTCCGATAACGTTGGCGGCACTGGCGGGTTTGGCGGCGGCGGCGGCGGTGGACGCAGTCCAGGCGGCACCGGCGGTTTCGGCGGCGGCGGTGGCGGCGGTACAAACACTGCCGGTGCAGGGGGCAGCTTCGGCGGCCGGGGTGGCTCCGGGGGCGGGTTGGGGATCGGCGCCGATGGCGGTGGCGGCGCCGCGCTTGGCGGTGCCGTTTTTGTGCGCGAGGGCGGAACGCTCACGGTCGTCGACGGCGATTTCACCGGAACCTACGGCGTGACCGGCGGCACAACCGGAGGCACCGGCGGGGCCACGGCAGGCCAGGCCCAGGGGCGTGTGATCTTTCTTCACAACACCGCGACGACAGAGTTGGAGCTCAATACAGGCACACGCACGTTCTCAGGAGACGACGCGCTGGCCGGCAGTGGCACGCTCATCAAGAGCGGTGCAGGCATGTTGGAGGTGGATGGCGCCAACGCCAACTTCATCGGTTCCGCCACCGTGAATGGCGGCATGTTCGTGAACAACGGCTCGCTTGGCGCGACCGTCACCGTGAACAGCGGCGGCACCTATGGCGGGACGGGCCTGGCGGCGGCCTTGATTGCCAATGGCGGGGGCATCATCGCACCCGGCAACTCCATCGGCACGACACATGTCGCAGGCAACGTCACCTTCGATCCGGGCTCGGTCTTCGAGGTGGAGGTGAATGCCAATGGCCAGTCGGACCGTATCCAGGCGACCGGCCAGGCCATCGTCAATGGCGGCACGGTCCAGGTTCTGCCTGAGCCCGGGGACTATGCGAATCTGACCACCTACACGATCCTGACGGCCGATGCCGGCGTGAACGGCACCTTCGATGATGTCGCGATCGACACGCGTTTCGCCTTCCTGACGCCGAACCTCTCCTACGACGCGAGGAACGCCTTTTTGACGCTCCGGCGCAACGACGTCTCTTTTGCCGATGTCGCGGAGACCGAGAACCAGAGAAACGTGGCAACGGCGCTCGATGGCGATTGCGGCGCCGCGTCGGGCGATCTGAATACGGTTTGCGACACCCTCTTCATTTCGTCCGCCGAGACGGCGCGCATGGGCTTTGAGGACCTGAACGGCGAAGGCCATGTGGCGGGCGCAAATGCCGGGCTCATTCAGCTCGGCCAGATGGCGGATGTCATGCGCGAAGGATCGGCCGGCGCGGGCGGTTCGCCGCTCGATGCCGACAGCCTCGATAACGGCCTGGCCTATGCCGCGGTCGATCGGAGCGCGGCCCACACGGCCGCCATGCTCCTCGCCAGGGTCGCCCTCGAGCAGCCTCGACCTGCCGAGACAAAAAGGGCGACAACGCATGGCCCCGATAAGGTTGTGCCAGGCAAAAGCACCGATCTGTGGGCCGGCTGGATGCGCGGCTTCGGAGCCATTGGCGATATCGACGATGACGGGAATGGCCGCCAGACGGACCACCGGTCGGGCGGTGTTGCGCTGGGGATCGAGCGGCAGGTGACGCGCGACTTGGCGATGGGTCTGACCGCCGCCTATATGGATGCCTATGCGGACGTCTCCGACGAGGAGGCCAAGACCGACACGGTCTCGATCGCGGTGAACGCCAAGTTCGAAAACGCCTTTGGCCTCAGCGTCGAGTCGGTGGCCGGCTACGCCCACCAGAGCATCGAGACGGAGCGCGACATCGCCATCGGCGCTTTTGCGGCCACCGCCGAGGCCGACTATGACGCCCATGCGGGCTTTGCCGCTGTCGAGGTCGCGCTCACCCGTCAATATCTCGGCACCGTGGTCAAGCCTTTCGCGGGCCTCGGCCTGATTGTCAACAAGGCCGACGGCTTCACCGAGAGGGGCGCCGGCAATGCCGGATTGACCAATGACGGAGAGACCTACCGCTCGCTCGTCTCGCGTCTCGGCATCAGGGTCTCCCGCGAGATGGCCGTGAAAGGGGTCAGTCTGGTTCCGACACTGGGCATCAGCTGGGCGCATGAATTCGAGGACACGACGCTCGGTGCCGATTTCAGCTTCATCGGCGGTGCGACCCGGTTCACCACATCCGCTGCCGGGCGGGGACGCGATCGGGTGGAGATCGACGCGGGTCTGGCCGCTGCATTCTCAGCCTCAACGAGCGGATATGTCGCGTATCGCGCCGGCCTGTCCGAGGACGATCGAACCCACGCCCTTTCGGGGGGCCTGACAATCAGGTGGTGAATGTCCGCAGGCCCTAATGCAGGCTGTCGTCGCCGGGATCGGTGCTCGACAGAAAACGCTCGATGGCCGCGATCGTATCGTCGTCCCTCAGCAGCGGCGCGTGGCCCTGGCCTTCGACGGTCAGCCGCTGCAACGATTTGTGCTGCGCTGCCATCTTGCGAGCCGTCTCCTCCGACAACAGGTCCGAATGCGCGCCGCGGATCAACAGCGTCGGCATCGCGCTCAGGGCCGTGAACTGCGGCCACATCTCGGGGATCTTCTTCGAGAGATCGATCTCGCCCATGGCGTTGCCGAGGTTCGGATCGTAGCTGGGCGCCGGCCGCCCGTCCTTCTCGGAGAACCATTGCCGGGCCAGCTCCAGCCATTCGAAGTCGTCGACGGCCGGGAAGAACTTCTCGTTCATGTTGCGCACCACGTTGCCCGCTTCCTGCCATGTCGAAGGCACCGGCGTCTTGCCCACATATCCGATGATGCGCGCCAAGCCTGCCGGATCGATAACGGGTCCGATGTCGTTCAAGACCGCCGCACCGATCATGGTCGGCCGCATCACTGCCATCAGCATGGTGATGATGCCGCCACGCGAGGTCCCGACGATCGCCGCGTCGTGCAGGCCCGTGACAGTCATGAAGTCGAGCACGTCGATCAGCTCGATATAGGGAGTGTAGTTCTTCCAGTTCGGATCGTGATCCGACCGTCCGCGGCCCCGATAGTCGACGCAATAGACGTCGCGCGGTCGCTCCGGATGCGTGGAAAGGGCTGCCGCCAGAGCGCTGAAATCCGCCGCGTTCCGCGTCAGGCCGGGCAGGCAGAGAACCGCCCGTCCGGCGGCGGCCTTGGCGGGATAGTGGCGCGCATAGAGGCGCAGTCCGTCCTGCGATGTGTAAAAGCCTTCGCGCCAGGTCTGCCTCTCGGCGGGTTCGGTCATGTGAGCAGCAGGTTCGACTGGTTTGGCGGATGTGCGGCGCGCCTGGGCAGGCTGGGGCGCGGCCCTCAGGTCAAGGTGAATCGATGGATGACGATTTTGGCAAGTCGTATCATCGTGCACAAGCCGGTCATGGCGTCGCCTCGACCGGCCCCAGCGACATCGGCGGATTGACGCCTTCCGGGAGCTGCGCCGGCTCGCCCGCAATGGCGATCGGGGCCGTCTTGCGGCCGCGGTTCAGGTCCTGCAGGAGCTGTAGGGCGCGGTCCGGTCCCTCGAGGCGGGCCCGGAAGACCTGAAGGCTCTCGAGGACCTTCTGAACGTAATTGCGCGTCTCTGTGAACGGGATTTGCTCGATCCAGTCGATCGGATCGATGTCCGGGCTGCGCGGGTCCCCGAAGGCTTTGACCCATTGGCGCACCCGCGGCCCGCCGGCGTTATAGGCCGCCAGCGACATGATGTACGAGCCCCGGAAGATGTCGACCAGATCTCGAAGATGCGCCGCGCCCAGCATCATATTGTAGGAGGGGTCCGCGGTCAGGCTGTTGCTCTTGTAGCGGACCCGATAGCTGCGCGCGATCGAGCGTGCCGTGCGCGGCATGAGCTGCATCAGGCCGCGAGCGCCGACCGGGCTCTTGGCGACGGCGTTGAACTCGCTCTCCTGCCGCGACAGGGCGTGCAGCAGGGCCGGCTCTACGCCGTCGTTCAGCCGTTTGTACTTGGGCAGCACATCGACCGGGAAGGCGTAGTCGCGGACCGCGAGCCCCCGGTTGAATGCGATCTTGCTCAAGCGCACGCTGGCCTGTAGCTGGTCGAACCGCCGTGCCAGCTCGGCTAGCAGCGCCACCTCGGCGGGCGAGTCGAGCGTACGTGCGAGTTGATAGAAGAATGGGCGGGTCAGCCTGTTGAGGCCGGCCGCGCGAACTACGCCGAGCGCCTGCACCGCGTCCCTGTCGAGCAGCCGCTTGACGTCCTCCTCCGTCGGGACGGGCGTCGCGGGGACATGCAGCGGCTGAGGCTGCGGGTTCAGCGACTGGATCGCCAGCTGCCCATAGTAGGTGGCGAAATACGTCGAGGCGTTTCGAAAGTGTGTTTCCGAGTCGTCGTGCTTGCCCAGCGCCTGCGTCGCGCGGCCAAGCCAGTATTCCGCCCGTGCGATGGTCTTTGGCTTGGACACCGCCGTCCGCAGCGCCAGGAAGTGCGTATAGGCCTCCTGAGGCTTGTTGAGAAAGCGGAGCCCGATCCAGCCGGCCAGGAACTTCGCGTCGGCATAGTACTTGCCGGAAACCGGACCGTGGTTGTTGGCGATATGGTAGGCGATCTCGGCATGCCCGGCATTGAGCGCGCTGCGCGCATTGATGCGGCGCTCCACCCACCACTCGTTCAGATCGATCAGCAGCTCGGGCTCCGTCGGCGCTTCCTGCAGGAGCTTCCAGGCCTCCTTGTCGCGGTCGTTCCGGCGCAGCCACTGAATGCGGTTGAAGTAGAGCCCGACATCGCTCGCTGCATCGGCCTTGACGGCCTTCAGCAGCTTTCCGGCGGAGCGCGACCGGCGCACCACGGCGGCGCGGGCCTCCACCTTCTTCTGTTCCGCCTTGCCGAGGCGGGCGGCGAGGCGAAGCGCCGGCGCCAATCGGCTCTTGCGGTCCTGATAGATCAGCTTGTCGATGCGCGCCTTGTGATCCGTCTTGGTCAGCAGGTCGCCGTGGCGCTTGAGGATGCGCGCCTCCGTGCTCTTGTCGAGAACATAGTCGCGCCATGCCGAGGCGATCAGCGTCTTGGCTTTCGCCTCGTTGCCGGCCTTCAGATGCGCACCTGCCAGCGCGGCCTTGCCGGCACCGGAGGTGGGCGGCGTATCCTTGAAGAAATCGAGCACCGTCTCGTGAGAGGGAGACTTGCGGAACAGGCGGCCTTCGGCCCGGCGGCGCATCAGGCGCTGGCCGGGCCAGTGCGGATTGGCGAGACGGAAGGCTTCGATCTTACCGGCCGTCGCATCGCCTCCGCCGCTGCGCAGATAGTACCATTCGGCGACCTTCCGCGCGGTCCGGTCCTTGATCCGACGCATCTGCGTCCTGGCCTCGGTATGACGCCCCTTGTAGACGGCGCTCAGCACGCCCTTGAGGTTGGCTTTGTCGGACTTCGAAAGGGGGTAGGACAGCAACCGCTTCAAAGCGACGATGTGCCGGGGGGCGGCGGCCGTGCGTTTCGCCACGGGCTTGCGCTGGGGCAGCTCGACGGAAAGGCCGGCGGGCGTCTGTCCGGAAGTGCCCAGCTCGGCCGCAACCGTCTCGTCGGGGGCCCGCGCCACCCGCGTCGGTTTCGGCAGGGGCAGCGCAACGGTGCTGCGCGGCTTCGGCTCGGGCAAAGCTACGCTCGGGCCGCTCGCCCTGGCCACTACCGTCTCAACGGGCGCCACAGGGTGTTTGGAGAGTGTCGTCCCCGGTGTCCGGCCAGGCGTCCCGGCGGGGGCCGGCGATGCGTTCCTGGCGGCGACCGCGATGCCCTGCGCATCGGTCGCGATCGGCGGAGGGGTGGCATCGGTGTTCGGTGTGGCCGCAGGCGCCGGTGTCTCAGGCTGCATGGCCGGAGGTGGAGATGCAGCCTGCGCTTGTGCTGCATCCGCGTCGGGTACTGTCACAGGCGGCGACGCCGCTCGTGTGCTCGGACGCGGTTTCGGCGCCGGCAGTACCATGGTCGTGCGTGGCTTCGGTATCGGTGCGGCCACGGCCGGCCCAGGCGTCTTGGCAACCTCCGTCAGCTTCAGCTCCGGCGTGCTGACGGGCGCCGTCGCCACTTTCGGCGCCGTTTGGGGCACCGGCGGCGTGGCGCTTTCGGCCTGAGGCTGGGGTGGCGCTTGCGCTGCGTCGTTGGCCGCGATCGATATCTCGGGCTTTTCCGGTGCCGCCGATATGTCCGGTACAGGTGTCGGTGCGACAGCGGCGACTGTCTTCGTCTCCTGCTGCGGCTCCGCCTCCTCCTCGAGCGTCGCCGATGTCGGTGGTGGCGCAACCGGGGAAGAAGCGACCGCGCGCGTCGGCTTCTGGGCCGGAAGCTCGACGCTGGCCCAGCGCTTCGGATTGGGCAGTGGCACCAGGTCCCGAGCTTGGGCATAGGCGCCGCCGACCGCCACGGCGCACGCCATGACGGACCATGCTGCCGTCCGTGTCAGCGGTGAAAGAAACATGCGGAGTAAATGTCTCTGCTTCTCGGCCGGCCGTCTATCGGGCGGGGCCGTCAGGTTGCATTGATCCGGAGGGTTTCCGAGACGCGCGTCCGGCTCCGAACGCTTCTCCAGCCCGCTTTACCCAACTCACGCACACAGAGTCGCACAGCATCGGGAAAATTCAGGCGGAATAATGACATATCGGTCCTTGTCTTGCCGCACACCAGGCGAGGGTCTATTGTCCCGGAACAATCCAATTGCCTGTCCAAGAAAGCGGCACAAAGATTGCTCAACATAGGGCATATCGGACCGGCAGGACGAATTAGGAGCGAGAGTATGTTTAAGGGGTCGTTTCCGGCGTTAATCACACCGTTCCGCAATGGCGCGGTGGATGAGGAGGC
>JAKSBI010000058.1 GCA_022361215.1 Hyphomicrobiales bacterium
CAGAACGATGACGCTGTCGTCGGTCGCGACCTCGTCGATCAGATGGGTCGCCCAGAGCACGGCAATCCCCTGGTCGCGGCAGAGCGCGTGGACGTGATCGACGATGCTTTGCCGCGTCGGCACGTCGAGTCCGACCGTCGGTTCGTCCAACAACAGCAGTTGCGGCCGATGCAGCAGCGCGCGGGCAATCTCGACACGGCGGCGATGACCGCCGTTCAGTTTGCGCACTTTCTCCGCCTGCCGCTCCAGCATTTCCAACCGGCCCAGCTCCTCTTCGGCGCGGCGGCCCGTCTCCGCTGCGCCCAGGCCATGCAGGGCGCCGTGGTAGAGCAGGTTCTGTCTTACGGTCAGGTCGAGGTCCAGGGTGGGTTGCTGGAAAACCACCCCGATGCCGGCGAGGGCCTTGGTCGGCTGCTCGCGCAAGCCAAAACCGTTGATGCGGATGCTTCCCTGGCGGCTTTCGTAAAGCCGGGTGATCAGGGAGAACAAAGTTGTCTTGCCGGCGCCGTTGGGGCCAAGCAGCACCGTGAATTCGCCGGGACGAACGTTGAAATTAACGTCCGACAGCACGGGTGCGCCATCGAACCCGAAGCTCAGGGCTTCGACGTCGAGCGCGGTGCCGTCGCTTGGCCGTCTATCCATCGGTTCGGTTTCCAGGATTCGATGCGCGGCGGAAGATAGCAATGGATCGGAAAGGCGCAAAGTTTGTCCAATGGTTGGCTTGCCGCATCCTGTGCGCTTAGACTTCGGCCGCGCGTATCAGTTGCAACCAAAGCCGCCATAGAAAGGCAAAAACGAATGATCGACTTTTACACTTGGGGCACGCCGAACGGACGCAAGGTTTCGGTCATGCTGGAGGAACTGGAACTTCCCTACAACGTCTTTCCGATCAACATCATGAAGGACGAGCAGTTCGACCCCGATTTCCTGAAGATCTCGCCGAACAACAAGATCCCCGCCATTGTCGACCACGATACGGGCATTCATCTGATGGAGTCCGGCGCCATCCTGATGTATCTCGCCGACAAGGCCGGTCGCTTCTGGCCCCAGGACGCCGAGACCAGGTGGCGGGTCGTCGAATGGCTGATGTGGCAGATGGGCGGGCCCGGTCCGATCCTGGGCCAGGTGCACCACTTCGTGAAGTTTAACCCGGGCACGTCGGCCTATGCCGAGGAGCGGTTCCTGAGCGAGGCCAAGCGGCTCTACGGCGTCCTCGACAGGCGCCTCGGCGAGGCCGACTATCTGGCGGGCGACTACTCCATCGCCGACATGGCGCTCTGGCCGTGGATCTCCCGCTTCGAGTGGCAGACCGTCGACATGACCGAATTCCCCAATGTGTTGCGCTGGTAC
>JAKSBI010000459.1 GCA_022361215.1 Hyphomicrobiales bacterium
AGCGCGGTCAGGCCCTCCCTCGCCTCGCGCAGGTCGACCCTGGCGCCGGCCTTCAGGAGCTGGCGGACCATGGCGTCGCGGTCGCGATAGGCGGCCTCCATCAGCGCGGTCCAGCCCTTGGCGTTGGCGCGGTCGATGTCGGCGCCGCGCGCCAGCAACAGCTCGACCACGCTGTCGCTGCCCTGCCCGGCGGCGACGATCAGGGGCGTGAAGCCGTCCTTGCCGACGGCATTGGCGCTGACGCCCCTGTCGAGGAAGTAGAGCACCACGTCGAGCCGGTCGGCCTGCGCCCCGGCCATCAGCATCTCGACCTCGGTCAGGGTGCGCGCCTGCGGCGCGTCCGTCTGGGCCGCAGCCAGGCCGGCCAGCAGGACGCTGGCAAGCAGGGCGACCGCGACCACCAGGACGAGCAGGCCGTTAGGCAGTCTCATCGCTGTCGGCTCGGTCCGGCCCTCGGTCGTCAGGCGTTTCGACCGCAGGCTCCGGGCCTGGGTCTGGCGCTTGCGCCGGCGCGCGGGACGCCACGTCGTGCTCAGCGTCCGGTCCAGCAGCTTCGCCTTCGACGATCTCCTCGGCGTCATCGCCCTCCATCTCCGCGACATCCTCGTCCGTGAGATAGCCGCGCCCCACCTTGTAGGCCGATTGCAGGACATCGACCGCCAGGGCCGCGTCGGTGAAATCCTCGTCATAATCGTTCAGGCCGTCGAGATTGGCCAGGATCGGGTTGGAGTGCCAGAGCTTGCGCAGGGCGCGGCGGCGGACCGCCTCGGGCACGCCCTTCTCCATGAACTGCGTGTAGTCGGACTCGTAGTCGAGGGCGTCGAAGTCGAAGTCCTCGAACTCGGCCGCCCGGTCCGCCTCGCTCTCGTCCTTGGGAGACGACGGCTCGGCGTGAGGCTCCGGCGACGGGGCGGCGGCGTCGGTCAGCGCGGCGGTCTCGCGGGCCTCGGCCTCGGCGGCCTCCGGAGCACCGGCGGCGGGCTTTTTCCGCAAGCCCTGGCGGGCCTCGGCCTTGCGCCGCGACCAGCGG
Source organism: Hyphomicrobiales bacterium (assembly GCA_022361215.1). Lineage (GTDB taxonomy): Bacteria > Pseudomonadota > Alphaproteobacteria > Rhizobiales > Methyloligellaceae > JAKSBI01. The sequence continues at coordinate 1,031 of JAKSBI010000459.1, forward strand.
CTCAGGAAATCGTCGTCGCGCTCAGCCATCGCCGTTCTGCCTGAGGCGCTGGCGCGTCTCGAAGATCGGCTCCTGGCCGAACTTGTGCTCCTCGGCCTTGACCTCGTCGCGCCTGCGCTTCCTGAAGGTCCGCTCGACGTGATGGGCCTCGACGAAGCCGCCGATCCAGAGAGCGACGCCCTTCGACATCTCCACGGGCTCGACGATCTCCTCGCCGGAGTCCAGATAGTCCTGGGCCTCGAACGGCGACGCCGTCACCAGATGCACCTCGTAGGGGAAGTCCGCCGGCCCGTCCTCGTCCGCCGCGGTGAGGACGATGTAGAGCGCGGGCTGGCCGCTCTCGAGATTGTGCTTGTAGGCCTCGGTCTGCTTGGCGAACAGCTCCAGC
>JAKSBI010000577.1 GCA_022361215.1 Hyphomicrobiales bacterium
GGAGCTGTCCCTAGTACGAGAGGACCGGGATGGACGCACCTCTGGTGGACCTGTTGTCGCGCCAGCGGCACAGCAGGGTAGCTATGTGCGGACGGGATAACCGCTGAAAGCATCTAAGCGGGAAGCCCCCCTCGAAACCAGTTCTCCCTTGAGAGCCGTGGAAGACGACCACGTTGATAGGCTGGGTGTGGAAGCGCAGCAATGCGTGAAGCTAACCAGTACTAATCGCTCGATTGGCTTGATCGCTCTCATTACTCCATGCTCATCTCGGTCCAGAGGTCCGAGACGACCGGAGATAATCAAAATCCAGTGTCATCATCCCTTCGCTGTGCCCTGCCGGCCTGGTGATCATGGCGGGGTGGCTGCACCCGATCCCATCCCGAACTCGGTCGTGAAACGCCCCAGCGCCGATGGTACTGCATCTTACGATGTGGGAGAGTAGGTCGTCGCCAGGCCTGCCGGACGCAGCGAAGTCGATCCCCTCGACACGATAGAAACGGATTTCCAAACCGCCTCGCACCTGTTGCGGGGCGGTTTTTTGTTGGCGCTATTGGCCGGGCTGCTCGCCAAGCGTCTGCGCCACCATCTCCAGAACATCTTCGACCATGGCTTTGAGCAGGACCTCGCCCTTCTCGCGCGTGGCCAGCGTCGGGTCGCCGAAGCTGCCGCTGCGGCTGTAGTTGGGGGCATTCGGGTCGTGCGGCGCCATCGGGCCCTCGTGAAAGACGAAGGTGGCGTCGGCCGGCGAGGCCTCTGCCCGCGCCATGTCCACGTGCTCCGGCGCCATGGCCAGCATGCGCGCGGTCTCGAACTCGTCGGCGTGAGAGCCGTAGGCCTGTTCGCCGAGCCGTTGCATGGCGGCACGGTAGCGCGGCCCGTCATGCACCTTCAGGTGGTGGGCGCCGTGTGCCTCGAGTGGTACCAGCGCCTGCGCCACCGGCCGCAGCGTGCTCACGCCCGTATCGAGCACCAGTGCTGCCCGCGCACCGAAGCCGAGCAGCCCTTCGACGAGCTCGCGCACCACCCGCTCGAAGGTCTCGGCCGAAAGGCTGCAGCTGCCGGCATAGTTCACGAAGGCCGGGTAGTGGCCATAGCTCAGCGTCGGCCAGACCAGCACGTCGGACTGCTCGGCGATCCGCGCCGCCAGCCATTCGGCCTGCAACTGGTCCGTGTTCATAGGCAGGTGAAGCCCATGCTCCTTGGCGCCGGCGCCGATCGGCAGCAGGGCGGCGGCGCCGGCCTTCAGTCGATCGCCGACGGCGTCCCAGGTCATCATGCCTACGTCGGTCATGACCTTGTGCCTCTTTTCTGCCGGTTCTTCTGGCCCGGATCGCAGCCCTGACATATATGTGAGTTGCCCGCGGCGCGCTGCCCGCTACAAAGCGGATCTTGCGGACGGAGGGCTGCTTCCCTTAACGTCCCAACCTGTCCGCAGACAAGAAAGGCGAACGTTCACAAGCTTTAAACGTTGTAGTGACAGGATTCCGAGATATTTGGAGGGTCGGCCCGGTATCGTCAAATTCTGTGGCCAGACTCACCGCGGCTCGGCTCCGGAACTTGCGTCGGCCGGTTGGACCGGCCCTCTCATGGGGACGATGGCTTTGAGCATGAAGCGAACACGGTCGAAATCCGAAGTGATGAGCGAAGCGTTGCTGCGAACGGTGCTTTGCGGCGGCCTCGGTGCTGCTTTCGCGTTCGCCATGCCGGAGGCGCAGGCCCGGGACGACTGGTCCAAGGATCTGAGCGGCTTCGGCGTGTCGAGCGACGACGCGCGTCCCTCGATCCAGGAACGCCGGGAGCGCAGCCGGCGCATCCGCGACGAGCTGGTGGCGCGGCTGGGTCCTGAATACCAGACGACGGCCCCCCTGACCGCCCCGTCGACGGCGGCCGCGATGCAGGCGGCGATCGAGCGCTACCGTGCCATCGTGGCGCGCGGCGGCTGGCGCAGCATCCCGAAGGGGACCCTTCGGCCCGGCGACGGCTCGGAAGCGGTCGCCCTTTTGCGTCATCGCCTCTGGCTCAGCGGCGATCTGAGAAAGCGGGCGCGACGCGACTGGAAGTTCGATGCCGGGCTCGAGGACGCTGTCGCCAGGTTCCAGATCCGGCACGGGCTCAAGGTGAGCGGTTTCATGGACAGGCGCACCTGGCACGCGCTGAACGTGCCGTCGGACGCGCGCTTGCGGCAACTGCAGACCAATCTGGCGCGGCTCAACGATCTGGCCCAGGTCAACAAGGCCAAGCGCTTCGTCATGGTCAACGTGCCGTCCTACGAGTTGCAGGCCGTCGAGGACGGCAACCTGGCGCTGAGCAGCAGGGTGGTCGTCGGCAAGCCGACCCGGCAGACGCCGTCGATATCGGCGCGGATCGTCGAGCTCAACTTCTTTCCCTACTGGCGCGTGCCGGACTCGATCGCCCATCGCGACCTGATCCCGCAGCTGCAGAAGGACCCGGACTACTTCTTCCGCGAGAAGTTCAGCATCCTGAAGACCTGGGGCACGAAGCCCATGGATCCGAGCCAGGTCGACTGGTCGGCGCCGGTCACCAAGACCTACAAGTTCCGCCAGGACCCCGGGCCGCAGAACGCGCTGGGCGTCGTGCGCATCAACATGCCCAACAAGCACATCGTCTATCTGCACGACACGCCGCTGAAGGAGCTCTTCGGGCGCAGCTCCCGAGCCTTCAGCTCGGGCTGCGTGCGGGTGGAGCGGGTGCTCGACCTCGCGAGCTGGCTGCTCAAGGAGCGGGGCGACTGGAGCCCGCTCAGGGTGCAGACCGCCGTGGCCCTCGGCAACAGCGAGACGGTGAAGCTGAAGAAAGCGGTGCCGGTGCATTTCGTCTATGTCACGGCCTGGGCGGGTGGCAACGGCACGGCCCACTTCCGCAACGACATCTACGGCCGAGACGGCGCGTCCAGTCTGGTGGCACAGATCCAGGACAAGGACGCGCCCGAAGGCGCGCGCGCGATCACGCCCTAGGGTCTGTTGAGGCTCATCTTGAAATCCTGATGCGCGAAAGCCGGACGCCGCGAGCGGCGTCCGGCTGGACCGGAGGGCTGCCGGGCCTGGTCTCCGAAGGAGGCCAGTCGGGCCGAAGCCCGCTTCGGGCAGACCCTGGGCAGCCGCTCCGCCCGGGCCAAGCGCGTTGCCCGGGGCGCTCGTGCTCGCCGTGGCGGCTCCGTGGGATGGGCATGGTGGAGCCTGGACGCCGGACGCGCTGCCGCCGGTGAGACGAGAGTCGGGGGCGTAGCGGCAAGTTGCCCGGTCGCACGAACGCTGCAATCGTGCCTGGTGACGTCTTACAGCAACATGGACAGTGCATTAAACTTCGGAAAGGTACGCTGCGCGGTGGCGGCGAACCGCACCAACGGGGAGGCCTGCATGCGACTGACACCGCCGTCATTTCCCATTTTTCTGATCTCTGCGATCCTGGTGGCGCTCGTGATCGCTGCCAAATATTTCGGCGTGGCCGTCCCGGTGGTCTCGCCCATCGTCAAGAAGAGCATGTTCGAGGTTCTGCTGGTGGCCTATGGGCTGCTGTTCCTGGGCGTCGTGTTTCGCCGCTTGTAGCCTGCGGTTGGCGCCGCAGGCGCGGACATGATAAACAGGCGGTCCGATCACCGGACCGCCATGCCCATGGATCGCCGCATCAAGCACGAGCTTCTGGCGCCGGCCGCCATCGCCCTTGTCGTCGGGGCGATCGTCGCGTCCGGTGTGTGGCTGTGGCTGAAGAACGGGCCCACCATCCTGCTCCAGCTCATCGCGTCGAGCGCCGCCTTCCTCTGCCTTTAGAGCCTCGTCGCCCCTCATCGCTTCGTCTTGCCGCATCCGCTGCGACGTTTGACCGCGAAGGCCGACCTGTCCCCTCCACATTGCCGTGACCATATATGCACGGGATGTCCGTGCGCCATCAGTGGCTTGAAAAAGGCGCACGGGTCGGCCTTTGGGGTGGGAAATGCAGAGACTGACGCGCCGCGATTTTGCGGAGATCTTTATCGCTGTGGCTTTGACCGTGGCGGCCTTGGCGCTCGGCGTCAGCTATGTGGTCGAGGCCACGGAGACGGGTGACGACGCCGGCATGCGTACGACGGCCAGCTGCGGCAAGCACCGCTGAGCCGCTAGAGCATGTCTCCCGAAAGTGGATACCGGTTTCGGGACAAAAGACATGCTTCAACAAAGAGCTAGAGCAATGGCGCGAATCAGAATGATCGCGACAGGCTCTAGCTGCGGGCCTTGCCCGTCTTTTTTGCGCTTCTCTTCTTCTTGTTTTTGTTGGTTGCGGCCGCTGGCCGGGGCACGGGGCCCGTGCCCTCGAAGAACGACCGCACGTCGATGGTCGCCTCCTTGCCGACCCGGCCGGAGTTCGCCTCGAGCCAGGCCGCGGCGGCGTTGCGGCCAATGTCTCGGAGATGGGCCAGGAAGGCCCATTCGGCGTTCAGCTTGCTCGATGCGGAGAGCCTGTTGAGATCCTCCTGCGACTCGATCAGATGCATGCGGATGCGCTTGTAGTGGTCCTCCTCGAGATGGCCCTGATCGATCAGGCGGGTGACGAACTCGACCGCTCTCAGCTCCTTCAGGAGCGAGCTGTTGAAGGTGATCTCGTTCACCCGGTTCAGGATCTCCCGCGCGCTCCGTGGCGTCGCCTTGCGCTCGATCGGGTTGATCTGCACCAGTAGCACGTCGGCCGAGCTGCACTCGTAGAAGAACGGATAGAGCGCCGGGTTGCCCATGAAGCCGCCGTCCCAATAGGGCACGCCGTCGATCTCCACGGCCTGGAACATGGAGGGCAGGCAGGCGGAGGCCAGCACCACGTCGGCAGTGATCTCGGGCGTCTTGAACACCTTGACCCGGCCGGTGTGCACATTCGTGGCTGAGAGGAACAGGCCAACGTCCTGGCAATGCCGGACCCGGCCGAAATCCACCTCGGCTTCGAGCAGCTCGCGCAGCGGATTGATGTTCAGCGGATTGAACTGATAGGGCGAGACCACCCGGCTCATCACGTCCAAGGCGAGATAGGCCGGATTATGGTCGAGACTCCAATTGCCCCAGAGCACGTCGAGGGCCGAGCGCTGGATCGGGCTCTTCATGCCTTCGCGGCTGACCGCGCGCCAGAAGCGTTCGAGCGCGGCCCGGGCGCCCTCCGCTCCGCCTTCCTTATAGCCGTCGGCCAGCACGACGGCGTTCATGGCTCCGGCGCTGGTGCCGCTGATCGCCTCGACGGCCAGCCGGCCGTCCTCAAGCAACTTGTCCAGCACGCCCCAGGTGAAGGCGCCATGAGCGCCGCCGCCCTGCAGCGCGACATTGATCAGCCGGGGCGTCTTGCGCTTGCCTGTCATTGTGCCGTCCAGCCGCCGTCGATGGAGAGGTTCGCGCCGGTGATCTGCGCCGCCGCGTCGCTGCACAGGTGCACGGCCAGGGCGCCGATCTGCTCGGGCGTCACGAACTGCCGTGTCGGCTGGGCCGCCAGCAGCACGTCGCGCACCACCTCCTCCTCGGTAATGCCCCGCGCCTTGGCCGTGTCGGGGATCTGCTGCTCCACGAGCGGCGTGAGCACATAGGCCGGGGAGATGGCGTTGCAGGTGATGCCCTGCTCGGCAACCTCGAGCGCGACGGTCTTGGTCAGCCCCGCGATGCCGTGCTTGGCAGCGACATAGGCGCCCTTGAACGGCGAGGCCACCAGGGAATGCGCCGACGCCGTGTTGACGATCCGGCCCCAGCCGCGTGCCTTCATGCCCGGCAGGGCGGCGCGGATGGCGTGGAAGGCGGAGGAGAGATTGACGGCGATGATGGCGTCCCACTTGTCGACCGGGAACTCGTCGATGGGCGAGACATGCTGGATGCCGGCGTTGTTCACCAGAATGTCGACCGCGCCGTTGGTCTTTCCGGCCTCGGCCACCATCTCGGCGATCTCGTCCGGCTTCGTCATGTCGGCCGGCGAGAAGGTCACGGCCGTGCCATGGGCCGCGACGCGGCTCATAGCGTCGCTGTTCTGCGCGGCGCTGCCCAGGCCGTTCATGATGACGTTCGCGCCGGCGCCGGCCAGCGCGTCGGCAATGCCAAGGCCGATGCCGGAGGTCGATCCGGTGACGATGGCGGTCTTGTTCTTCAGCATCGAGAGAGTCCCAGACTAAAGGGCGGGATTGTGCGGTGCATATAGCATTGTGCGACGCAATATCAAAGGTGGCGGACCGGTTCGGCGCAAAAGGTCGAAGTAGAGCGACAGAAAGCTCCCGATAACCGATGCTCACAATTGCGACAGCGCCTCTCCTTTGGCAGGTGCGGCCCGCCACGTCCCCGGTCCGTACATCAAGTTAGGCAATGACGTATCCGGGGTGCGGCTGACCGGCAGGCAGTGTTTCGTGCAATCCTTCAGACACCGCCGCCCGACGCCACTGCCGCAGCCTCAACCTGTAACGGCTCCGCCGGTAGCAGGCCGCGCACGGAGTTGCCGAGAAAGACGCGGTCGGCGCGCGCCAGATCGTCGGGCGTGAGGACGGCTTCTTCGGCCTGGCCGCTGGCCAGCATCTGGGCTCGAAGCGTGCCGGCGAGCACGCCGGACGAGAGCGCCGGGGTCAGCAGGCGGCCGCCGATTTCGAGAAAGATGTTGGTGCGGCTGCCCTCGGCGAGCTCTCCGCGCTCGTTCACGAACAGGACCTCGTCGCAGCCATAGCGCTCGGAGAGCCGCGCGTGTTCGCCGTCATAGAGGTCGCGCAGCGTGGTCTTGTGGAAGAAGAAGCGGTCGGTGCTGTCCACGGGCGTATCGGAGAAGACATAGCGCATCGGGCCCGCCGCCTCCGGCGGCGCTATGGGCACGGAGGTGATGGTGAGCCGGCCGTCGCGGTGCAGCAACAGGCGGACCCGCATATGCCCCTCGCTGGCGGCGGCGGCGGCCTCGGCTTCGAGGGCGTGCACCACGGCCTCGCGGTCGAAGGGGAAACGGAAATAGGCGGCGGACCGCTCCAACCGTTCGAGGTGCTGCTCCAGCAGGAAATAGCTGCCGTCCGGCTCCAGCCGTAGGGTCTCGATCAGCTCGAAGCTGCGCACGGGCTCGGTCAGGAAGCGCATTTTCAGAAGGCATTCGTCGTATTCGGCCTGCGCCTGCGAATCGTGCACGACGCCACTGCCGATGCCGATCTCGCCGCGGCCGGCGGCGTCGAGCGTCAGGGTGCGGATCGCAACGTTGAAATGCGCGCTGCCGTCGGGCGCGAGCATGCCGATGGCGCCGGTGTAGACGCCCCGTGGCGCCACCTCCAGCTCGCGGATGATCTCCATGGCGCGCACCTTCGGTGCGCCCGTCACCGAGCCGGGCGAGAAGACGCTGCGCAGAAGCATCTCCAGGCCGACATCGGCGCGCAGCTTCGCCGCGACCCCCGACGTCATCTGATGCAGGGTCTCGTAGGTCTCCACCGTGTAGAGATCCGTGACCCGCACGCTGCCGGTCTCGGCGACGCGGCCGAGATCGTTGCGCATCAGGTCGACGATCATCAGGTTCTCCGCGCGCGACTTGGCATCCGAGCAGAGCCAGTCGCGCACGCCCTGGTCCTGCTCCAGGGTGAGACCGCGGTCCGCCGTGCCTTTCATCGGACGGCTCAGCGCTTGACCGTCCTCGATCTCCAGGAAGAGCTCGGGCGAGGCGGACAGGATGGAGAGGTCCGGCGTCCGAATGAGCGCGCCATGGGCCACGGGCTGCTTGCGCCGGAGGTCGGCGTAGAGCGCCAGGGGATCGCCCGCGAAGTCGAAGGCGCATTTCAAGGTGAGGTTGAGCTGATAGATGTCGCCCGCCGCGATATAGCGCTTCACGGCATCGAACCGCGCGCAATAGGCGGCCCGGTCCATGGACAGGCTGAGGTTGTCGATGCTGTAGCCGCCGCCCGAGCCCGAAAGGAGATAAGGTTCGACCTCGCTTTGCGCGAGCTCGCGAGGCGCGCAGAAGATGCCGAACCAGAGCAGCGGCCGCGCGCGCTCCGTCGGCAGCAGATGGGCCAGGCAGGGCTCGAGCACGTAACCGAGCTCGTAGGCCAGATAGCCCGCCAGGTGATGGCCCTCCGCCAGCGCGGCCTCGATGCGGGAGAGCGCCCCTGGGACCTCCGCGGCCGTCTCGGCGGTGATCAGCCCCGAAGGCGCCTCGAACAGCAGCGCGCGGCCGTTCGCGTCGAGACTGTTGTCGAGAAGGACGGAGACGGTCATGAGTCCCCCGGCGCTCCCTGGTGCGTCTTGGGTTTGGGGTGCAGGGCGAGCCAGTCCAGCGATGCGGGCCAGCGCAGGCCTTGGAGCCGCTGCCTGAGCGCGGGCAGCGCCCGATCCCGTACGTAGGCGCGTGCGGCCGCCACTCTGCGTCCGACCGCCCCGGCACTGTGTCGTCCCGCTCGCATCAGGCGCCCGTGCACCGGCCCCCCGTCCTGCAGCGCATGGCGGCCCAGCTCGAACACCAGCCAGTGGACCAGACGCACCGCCAGCGCCATGAACACGCCGGCAAAGACCACGTCGCTGATGAAATGGCCGCCCTGGGCAATGCGGACGAAGCCCGCGAGCGTGCCGCCGGCGATGCCGAGCAGGATCAGCCGGCCCCTCTGCCGCGTGGCGAGCAGGGCTATGGCGAAGAACAGTGCGTAGATCGCCGCGGCCTCGCCGCTCACGAAAGAGCAGTTGTTGACACACTGGTCGGAGCGCATCAGCGCCGGCGTGAAGGTCTGCGTCCCGCCATATTCGGTGACATGGAAGGGTCGCGCCCGGCCCCAGGTGTCCTTCAGGATGACGTTGGCGATCACCCCCGGCGCAAGCACGAAGGAAAGCACGAGATAAAGCGATTTGGGGAAGTCGAGGCCGAACGGCCGGTGCTGCGAGAACGCAGTGGCGAGCAACCCGACGAGGGAGCCGGCGACAGCCGCCCAGAACATGATCTTGAACACCCTGCGCAGGTCCTTGCCCGGTCCGTCGAAGTTGAACAGGAAGGCCTGCTTGCCCACGTGGAACGGGTTCGTCACGGCGAAATCGATGCCCGGAAAGGACACGAACAGGACGGCGGCGGCGAGGCCGATGCCGCATGTGACACCGACGAAGCCGGGCGCGCGAAGCGCCGGCCGTGCGGTGCTTTGCCTGACGAGGTTCATCAGCATTCAGCGACTCTTGTAGCCATCCAATACATAGAAGCGCACGGTCCGTGGACTGCCGCGGCCGGCCGGTACGCGGGCGGTGGCCAGCGCCTCGACGCGCTCGAAATGCCTCGTAACATATTCGACCGAGGGGCGCAGCGTCACCAGCAGAAGGGGCTCCCGCGTGTCGGGCATGAAGGGCCGGGTCAGCTCGAAATGATCGCGGGGCGCTGGAAACGGTCGCCAGGCCACGAGCGGCGTCGATACGTCGCGCAGATAGTAGAGCATTTGGGAGGTGACGACCCGGTCTTCCGTCAGCACGGCGCCGTAGGCGCGCGCCTGCAGCTTGTCGCGCACCGCCTGGCCCACCTCGTCCCAGCCGACCAGCCGCTTGAAGGCCGCGCCCCAGGGGGCGGCGGCGAGGCGGGGCGCAAAGACGTTGCCTGCCGAGATCAGCACCAGAAACGCGAGGTGCAGCGCCAGCGAGGTGCGGAAGAGCTTGCGATAGCCGCCGTTGAGCAGCGTCGCCGTCACCAGGATCGCGGCCGCCGGATAGGCGGCGGCGGCCCAGTTGGCATGGGCGCGCGACAGAAAGGCCTGCGTCAGCACCAGCGCGATCACGGGCACGGAGAAGGCGAGCAGCAGGCGTTCGGGCCCCGCGCTCCCATGGCGCGGCGCGCGCGCAACGATCCAGAGGAGCGCGCCGAACAGGATCGGCCCGAAGACGCCGAACTGACCGCCGAAGAACTCGAGCGCCTTCAGCGGATGGAAGAGCGACCCGCCCCATTTCGCATTGGCCGCGGTGTGGGAGAGCGTGGCGAGCCCGTTTTCCAGGTTCCAGACGACGTTGGGCGCCAGAAAAAGGGCAGGCAGCGCGAGGAGCGCGAGCCCGCGCGCGTCCCGCAAGAGCCAGCGTGCCTCGGGCGCTGCAACGAGATAGACGGCGGCGCAGAGATAGAAATAGACCATGGCGTATTTGGAGAGGAGCCCGAGGCCGATGGCCGCGCCGAGGGCCAGGGTCCAGCCCCAGGACCGGGTATCGAGCAGCCTGGCCCAGGCGAACAGCGCCGCGGTCCAGAACAGCAGCAGGGGCACATCGGTCGAGATCAGCCCCGACGAGAACGACGCCCCTGGTGTCGTGGCCAGCACCACCGCAGCCCAGAACCCGATGCGGGCGTCGTAGAGCGCCTTGCCGGCCAGATAGGCGAACAGCGCCGTGCCTGTGTAGAGCACCGGCGACGCCAGCCGCACGCAGAACTCGCCATGGCCGCAGAGGCCGGTCATGGCCCCGATGATCCAGGCAATCATCGGGGGCTTCGAGAAATAGCCGAAGGCCGGCTCTTGCGACCAGGCCCAGTACTGCGCCTCGTCGAACATCAGGTTGGTTCCGGCCAGCGCCAGCATGATCACACGGATCGCCAGCAGGCCCGCAAGCACGACGGCGAGATGCACGAGCGTGCGGTCGTCCGACGGCGCCGCCGTGGCGGTCGAGATCCCGGTCATGGTCTTGCCGTGGATGCGGCGAATGGGCTCGCCTCGTCAGCCTGGACGCTGCGGTGCTCGAAGTCTTTGACTTCGCTGGCAAAGCGCCGGGCGGGATGGCGATGGTGCACGGTCTGTCGTGTCATCTGAACGTGATATCTCGCTTGTACGCCGCGTCGGAAGCTTGCTATTCGTTCGCGGCCCGGGAGCCGACCCGGGACCGGAGGGACACCCCATGCGCGTGAGCGTCGTCATACCGGCCTACAATGAAGAGGGCAATATCGGCCGGCTGGTCGAGGAGACCTTCGCCGAGATTCCACAGGACCGGCTCGGCGAGGTCGTGGTCGTGGACGATTGCAGCGAAGACGGCACCCGCGACGAGGTCAGGGCCCTGCTCGCCCGGTTCGATTCGCTCCGCTATCTGCGCCATGGCGCGCGTGCCGGTCAGAGCGCGGCGCTGCGCACCGGCGTGCTCGCGGCCTCGCACCCGGTGATCGCCACCATGGACGGCGACGGCCAGAACGACCCCCGCGACATTCCGCGCCTGCTGGAGCGGTTGGCCGCGCCCGGCAGCGAGGGTCCCGCGCTGGTCGGCGGTGTGCGCACCGAGCGCAAGGCCACGGGCTCGAAGCGCCTGGCCTCGCTGGCGGCCAATTGGCTCCGCGACCGCGTGCTCCGGGACGACTGCCCGGACACCGGCTGCGGCATCAAGGTCTATTGGCGCGAGCCGTTCCTCAGGCTGCCTTTCTTCACCAGCATCCACCGTTATCTGCCGGCGCTGTTCCTGAGCTACGGACATCAGGTCGCCTATCTGCCGGTGAACGACCGCCCGCGGCTCGCCGGAACGTCGAAATACTCGAACCTTGGCCGGGCTTTGATTGGGCTGTACGATCTTTTCGGCGTCTCGTGGCTGCGCAAGCGGACAGCGGCGCCGCCGGTTGCGGAGGATTCGGCGGTCCCCGAGCGGATTGCCGATTTCGCCGACGCATCCGGGCAGGCCGCACCCCGGCCGGCGCGCAACCGGCGCAACTGAGGATCTTAGCCGTCGATGCAGCTCTCAGGCTTGGTACAGTGGTGGGCCAGCGTAACGACCACCGAGCTGATCTGGCTCGCCGTCGGCTTCACGGCCCAGTTCATGTTCTCCATGCGCTTCCTGGTGCAGTGGATCACGTCCGAGCGGGCGCGCCAGAGCGTCGTTCCGGAGGTGTTCTGGTATTTCAGCTTCGTCGGCGGCGCCATGCTGCTGGTCTATGCCATCCACCGCATGGACCCGGTCTTCATCCTGGGACAGGGCATGGGCCTGATCATCTACAGCCGTAACATCTATTTTATTTGGCGTGAGAAGCGCCGGACGCGAGAAGAGACCGTGGAGGCGCCCGCGGAGTAGCGCTCGCCACAATTCCGTGCCCGGGCGGACCTAGGGTCGGCGGAAACGGACTGCAGGGGGTGTCTCGGTAGACGTCTTATGTGGGTAACTCAGTCGAAGAGGTGAAATCATGCGTATGCTGCTGGCTGGACTCGCCCTTTTCTTTGCATTTGCGACCGCGGCCCAGGCCGACGGCCACATCGTGGTCAAGCAGAGCAACCACTCCGTGGCGAAGACGCTCGACCGTCTTGCCGAGATCCTGAAGAGCAAGGGCGCGACGGTCTTCGCCCGCGTCGATCATGCCGCCGGCGCCAAGAAGATCGGCACCGATATGAAACCGACCCAGCTCCTGATCTTCGGCAACCCGAAGCTCGGCACGCCGTTGATGCAGGCCGAGCGCAAGATCGGCCTGGACCTGCCCATGAAGGCGCTGGCCTGGGAGGACGATGCGGGCAAGGTCTGGCTGGCCTACGGTGCCCCGGCGGACCTGAAGACGCGCTATCAGGTCTCGGGTCAGGACAAGGTCTTCGGCAAGATGACAGGCGTGCTGGGCAAGCTCACCGACGCCGCCATCAAGGCCGAGTGAGCCGGCGCCGGCATTGAGAGGCAGCGGCCGGCCAATGAGCGGTTCGAAACGGGTTGCGGGGCGGACGGGCGTGGCGGCGCGCCTGGCAGGGCTCGGTCCGTTCGAGACCGCGCTCGTGGCGCTCTCCGTGATCGCGGCGAGCTTCCTCCTCATCGATCCGCTGATCCTGGGCGTGGTGCGGGATCTCGATCCGGCCGTGCGCCAAGTCTTCCGGCGTATCACGGATCTCGGCAAGTCGAGCTGGATGCTGCTGCCCACCGGCATCGCCTTCGTCGTGCTGGCGGCGCTCAGGACCCGCGACATCGGGGCCAGGGCGGCTGCGGCCTATGGGCTGACGGCGCAGATCGTGGCCTTCGTGTTCGTCTCGGTCGCGGCTGCCGGCATCGCCGCCAGCCTGACCAAGAACATCATCGGCCGGGCGCGCCCGAAGCATTTCGAGACGCACGGCTCCTTCGCCTTCGAGCCGTTCGCCTTCACTGCCGATTTCGCCTCCTTCCCCTCGGGCCACGCCACCGCCATCTGCGCGCTCGCCGCCGCGCTCGCCATCTTCTGGCCGCGCCTGCGTCTGGTGCTGTTCGTCGCCGCCGTCTGGATCGCCGCCACGCGTTTTCTCATCGGTGCGCATTATGTTTCCGACGTGGTGGCCGGCATTCTCCTGGGCTCGTACACCCCCTATCTGCTGCGCGCGCGCCTGGCCGAGCGCCGCTGGCTGTTCGTGAAGGGCCGGGACGGCGGCATCCGCCTGCGCGGTGCGCGCACGCTGCGATGGACCGGCCGCCAGCTTCGCGCCGGCCTCAATGCGCGCCGCAAGGCCAAGGGCTTGCGCACCGATGCGGAGAGCTGGTCGGGCGGGTCGTAGGCACCCAGCCGCATCCGTACCCCCCACTCTCCCAGGCGGGAGGGGGATAGCGGTTGAGCTCGGGCCCGCCGAATGCCGCGTGCCTCCCCATTCCCGACCCGCGACAATTCGTTGCTGAAGCGCCTGGGGCGGCCATGCTATAGGTCGCGCGCGTTTGTCCAGTGGTGTCGCCGGTTGCGCATGCGGGGGGTTGCACATCCATGAGGTTCGAGGTCCAACGCGCTCGGGCGCTGGCCGTGTGGCCTCGGTCTGCTCGCTTGCCGCGCCGGCTTGGCTTGGCACTCGGCGGAGCGTCGACCGCTGCCGTGCTGGCGGCGCTGGCGCTCGATCCGGATGCGGCGGCGCGATTGGTGAACCGCTTCCTGTCGATCCATGCGGTCCTCGGCGCGGCCCTGGCGACCAGCCTGGCCGGCTTGGCGCTGGCCACGGTGGGCGGTGCGTTGGCGACCCTGGCGGGCTTGATGGAGGCCGTGCAGCGCGCGGCGCTCGCCGGGCTGATGATGGGTGCCCTGCCGGCCGCCCTGCCCGAGGAGGCCGATCCTGCGCCGCCGGCCCCTGCGGTCGAGCGCGTGCCGTCCATGGCGGAATCGGAGATCCAGGCCGGGCTCTATCTGGGCGGCAGCATTTCACCGCGCAGCGACGTGCATCTGAAGGCGCCGGACGGCACCGACATGACGCTGAAGAAGGTGAAATGGAAGACCGA
>JAKSBI010000650.1 GCA_022361215.1 Hyphomicrobiales bacterium
CAATCTCCAGGCCGCCATCCAGGCGTTGGCGTGACGGGATGGCACGGGGCACGACACCGGTCCGGGCGCCCGCGCCATGCCCGCGCTCGGGGCCGGATCGACAGGCTCGGCAGCCGGGAGAATGACCCGATCGGCCAAGCTCATCGTGATTGCTCTGATGGTCGTGGTGGCCCTGATCGGCTTATTGGCCGGCCTCTCCTTCGTTCATGGATCCTTGGAGCTCTACCCGACGGAGCAGCGGCAATCGAAGGCTCGGACCGTCGCCGGCAGTGTGGTGCTCCTGTCCTGTGTCCTGGAGTACGCCCTTTGGAGAGCGTTCCGCCGGCTCCGTCCAGCGAAGTCGGTCTGACGGCCGTGCGGAAACGACGTCCGCGGCTTCGGTATCGGGAAATGCCTGGAGCGGCAGGCGGACGCGAGACCAGCCGCCTGCCGCTCCGATGGCAAGTGCCTAATGATACTTCCACAGGCACTTCTTGTACTTCTTCCACCAGTAGGGGCTGCCGGTCTTGTAGGCCTTCTTCTTCAGCCAATGGCAGGGGCTGTAGTGGGGCGCGTCGTAGTAGAAGCCGACATGGGGGGCGTGGCCGCCGAGATGCAGGCTGAAGCCGAAGGCCGGCTTGGCCTGGGCGGCGCCCATGGTCGCGGTGGTGGCGATGACGGCGGCGCCGAGGGCGAGAACGGCCTTTCGGGCCAGGGTCGAACGGGTCGAGGTCTTCATCTTGCAGCTCCTGTGCGTTGCTGTGAGGGCCGCAAGCGCGGCCGCTTTGACCCCTTGGTCGCAACAGGAGCGGGAAAGGTTCAAATGGAGGTTGCAGGCGAGGCTTGAGCGGTCTGCGGGCTCAAGCGGCGTCTTGGATCGAAGCGGCTATGCCGCAAAAAACTCGCGCCGCGGCGGCCATGTGGCCAGCCGCGGCGCGATTGGGGCAGGAGCAGAGGCGGGTGTGGCTTGCTCACCTCTGCGCTGCGCTCGGGAACTCAGTCTCCGGTGTAAACCGGGTAGCTCATGCAGGCCTTGCGGCTCTCTCCCGTTCTGGCCCTTTTGGAGAGGCACGCGCCGTGGCCCCTTTATCGGACGCGAGCGGGCCTCCGATCCAATGGATTTACACGGACTATTTGATCGGTTTTGTCTATCTTAGGCGGCCTCGGAACAGCGATTACCGATCCTGTTGAACCTTTTCTCCCGTCGGCGCGACCCACTCACGACCCCGTTGTGAACGGCCCAAAAGTCCCGAATTGGAGAAAACGATGTACGGTTTCGCGGATATGCACACCCCTTTGAAGACCGCCGCCATCGCCTGTTTCCTGGTCGCCGCCTTTGCCGCGGCCGTGGCGGCGCATTCCAAGGGAAAGTGCGTCGATAACGTGGTGGACTCCTGCAACGCCACCTACCCCAACAACTACGCCGCCCGGATCGCCTGCGTGAACAATGGCATCGACCAGTGCAACACCCACAGCCATGGCGGCGGCGGCGGCCGCAAGCCTGGCGCCGACAGCTTCACGTCCAGCTCGAAGCCCGAGCAGAGCCGAACCAAACGGTTCCGCCTGTCCCAATAGGGCGCGCCTCTCAGGACTAGAGCCTGTCGCGATCATTCTGATTCGCGCCATTGCTCTAGCCCTTTGGTGAAGCATGTCTTCTTTCCCGAAACCGGTATCCACTTTCGGGAGACATGCTCTAGTGGCGCGTGGGAGGATGACGGAGGGCCGGACCTGGTGTCCGGCCCTTCTCGTTGAGCCAGCGCCGGCTAGGGCCTGTTGAGATGCACGTTGCGGACCCGAGAGATCGACGACATCGCGGCTCCCCTTCTCCGTCATTCCCGCGAAAGCGGG
>JAKSBI010000169.1 GCA_022361215.1 Hyphomicrobiales bacterium
CAGATTCCTAATCCGTAGGTCAAGGTGAAAATTCTTGATAAAGACCAGTATGTTATGAAACTCACGTGTGTTGCGAACCGTTTTCCGAACCGTATGCTCTGTGAAGCTGCGAGAAGATGCGTGAAAGTCGCGACACGCGGACCTATAAAACCGATGGTGTAAAAGCACGGCCCCGTAGCTCAGCAGGATAGAGCGACCGCCTCCTAAGCGGTAGGTCGGAGGTTCGAATCCTCCCGGGGTCGCCACCGCTCACCGGCTAGGATTAGCGTAAGAGGGCAGCATTATCGCAGCAAGCAGGTTTGATGGCGCTGTTCTGAAAGGCAATCGTTTGCGATCCAGCGCATAAACGGCGCTTAGGCTGGCTGATCGCCACCTGACAAGATATCCAGCCCGGACAGGATTTCCGAAGCCGGCACACTGATCGTTCCTGCGGCCGTCCGACCGGGTTTGGCGGCGAGCCATGCGCCGACGATGGCATAGCCAAGCCTATAGCCGGCCCAGCGCGGATGACGGCCGGCCCCGAAGAACCAGGCGTTGTGATCGTAGCGCGGGGCGTCCAGCTCGCCTTGCGCTGCCCTGATAACCGCGGCGAGTTCCGTCTCTTGGAGCGCCTGTTCCCAAGGCTCCGGGGGCGAGGCAAATAGTTGGGCGACGAACTGCCCGGCCAGCCCTTCGCTGACCAGCGCTTCACCGAGCGTCGCACCACAGCCCACCGTCTCCCAGCGCAGCGCATGGTTCAGTTCGTGGGCGATCATCCGCGCAAGCGGTTCGCCAAGATTGTCGGCGAGCCGTGGATTGTCCGGATCGAGCGTGAGGAAGATCGCACCGGGGTAGAACGAATGCCCGACATGGCCGATCTCTCGAATGCCTCGACCGGGCACGGCGGAGACGGCCAGGTCGAGCGACGGTAGGGTAACGACCGGGGCAGCGCGTCGGCGCACATCTGCCACTGCGGCTTCCACCGCCGCGATATAGGGCGTGACGGCGCCTCGCACGTTCAGCCAGTGAAGGGTCCAAGGGGCATTGTTGGGTTGTTCCGACATGACGTCATTACTGTTCGGTTAGGCCATTGAATCGGAAATTCTCGATTCCATCGCAGATCAGCTTATTCAAATCGCTGACGGTACAGATCTCGATGCATCTCGCCGTGCCCCGTCCAAGGGCCATAGCGTCAAGATCTTTAGCGCCGAACACTTTGTCGTACCGAAGCGTCCACCAAAGAAGTTCGCGCCTTAATCCATCCCTGCGAAGCACTCGATAAAAACGCAGCCATAAAGGAGGCGTAAGCCGAATGATTACGTGCGCCCTATCTGCGCGATCGGCATAGGTTCGACTGTTACCACCCTCGATGATCCAGCTTTCCTGAATGGCCAAAGCGCGCACCAGACTATCGATTTCATCTGCCGGACGTATGGCTCCATATGGGTCCCATACCGCATCGTCGACTGAATGTACGGGAAGACCCAGGGTCTCACCGAGCCGTTGCGCCAGCCACGTCTTACCCGAACCAGGTCCCCCGATAATCATGATCCTAGAAATCGTCATAACGAACGGTAACTGCCACACGCACTTAAAAACATGCGTGCTTTCGGGTTGTCTTGATAGGACAATAAATAGCGGGTCCATGAAGGCCGGGATTGCACTGATCGAAAAGCCTTGCGTCCCTGGTACCGGTCGCATAGCGCGCTATCTGTGTTACCAACAAACGCGAACGTTGCCCTAGGACAGAGATATAGCAGTGTTCGATCATCTCGAATTTGCAGTGGCGGACATAGAAGCGGCTCGCCGCTTCTATGGTTCGATATACGACGCAATCGGCGGGTGCGAGGTATTTTACGATCAAGACAACAAGTCATGCGGATTCGGAACATCAGACATCGTTCACCTATTGCTCACTGAGGCTACTGCAACCACTCCACGGCTTCATTTTTGCTTTACAGCTCAAAGCAAGCACGACGTCGAAAGGGCATATCTTGCAGCGTTGTCGAGCGGCGGCGTTTGCAATGGAAAGCCAGGCTACCGCGACCACTACAGCGCCGGATACTTTGCTGCATTTGTACTGGATCCCGACGGCCACAACGTCGAAATACTGCACCGAGAACAATCGTGATCCTGAGCCTCTAAACTCGAGGTGAATCCGGTGTCTGCTCAGTCTGCGTAACCACTGCTAAAAACCCCTTCCGAAAGGTGGGTGCTGCGGCCGATGCTCTTAGAGTGAGGGCCATTGGCAAGCCTATTTTGAAAACGAGTGAAATAAAAATACATGTTTCTGATGTAGAGACATAAGTAAAAGCAATAAGCTGGCGGCAGAATGGCGTGCGCTTGCTGCTCCTAATCAGTGCGCCTAGCATTGCACACGAGTTGAGGCTCCCGGAGGTCGAAACGCGTTGATGAGAGCTCTTGTCCTTGGCTGTGGCGGCATGATTGGCGACACGATAGCCCGTGCCCTGGCGGTGCGCGGGGCGATCGTTGTGTGCGCCTCACGTCATGGATGGACCGGAGACCGCGACGGCATGGTCGGCGTGCGCGTGGACAGAGATGACCCCGCCTTCGTTCGGGAGATCATAGGTGTACAGAAGATTGATGTCTTGGTCGACGTCGTGGCCTACACGCCGGCGGAGACACAGCGCCTTCTTACTGAAATTGACGGAACCATCGGCCAGTATGTCCTGCTCAGTTCGATGGACGTCTACCGGAACTACGGCCTGCTTCACCGCACCGAAAGCGGGCGGCCCGATGATGGCCCGCTGGACGAGCACGCAGCGCTCCGAACCCGCCTTTATCCCTATCGCGCGGAGCCGCCCCGCGCGCCAGAGGCCGCCGACGCCTGGCTAGATCATTACGACAAAATCCCCGTCGAGAACCTGGCGCGCGCCATGGCGACCCCGTGGACGGTGCTGCGCTTGCCCATGGTCTTCGGTCCTTGCGACAAACAGCACCGCTTTGGCTGGACGATCGAGCCGATGCTGGCGAACGCGGATATGGTGGAACTGCCCTCGACTTGGCTCAACTGGACGACCACCTACGGCTTTGTCGGCAATGTCGCAGCCGCCGTAGCGGCGGCGGCTGGACACGAAAGAGCATACCGACAGACCTTCAACGTCACGGACACCGACCCGGCGCCGCACCGTGTCTGGCTTGATCGCTTTCGACAACGAACAGGATGGCAGGGCCGTGTGAACGAAACGCTGAACGCGCCGTTCCCAGGCGGCGATGCCGTCGCCGCGCTCGATTTTCGAGCGCCGCTTTCCGTGTGCGGCCGAAAGCTGCAAGACGAATTGGGTTTCGACACGCCGGTTTCGCTGGAACAGGCGCTCACGGAAACCATCGCCTATGAGCAACGACACGAGACTGGCGCTGAAGCATTCGAGCACCTGTTCTCGTTGGACTGATTTCTGCCGCCGTCGTTAAAGCTGGCATGTCGAGAGAAACGGTCCGGCCCTCACCACCTTTTTCGATCGCCGCTGCTTCGGTCTATCCGTGAGATGCTTGCCCCGGTCCGAACTGCATATCTCCGTGGCCGACCGACCAGTTTTCCTTCGGCGTATCGTAAATGTTGATGAATATATCCTCGGGCCGAATGCCGGGGTTTGCTGTCAGGATATCGGCGATCCTCCGAAACAGCGCCTTCTTTTGCTCGACCGGACGCGTGTCGAATATCGTGATCCGAATATAGACCAGATCGTCGCTACGCTCGACGCCGAACGCCGCACCGTACCGGAAGTTGTCGGCGTCGTGCTCGGTAATGGTCATGAATTGATCGTCTTCCGGCACATCGAGCGCGTCGCGCAAGGCCTGATAGATGCCGTCCAGAATGGCTTGGCGATAGGCAGCGGGTTTCCCTGATCGCATGGATATGTGCGTGATCGGCATAGTTGGCCTCCTGCGGTTTGATTCAGTCCAGACTAGCGACCGTGTCGCCATATCTGGTGTTCATCGACTCGCGCCCCTAGAGAAGCCGAGCCCCTGGACCTTCTGACGCCAAATGATCGGCTTCGTTGACCAATGGACACGACTTCACGCTGAGACATCCGCAGCCAATACACATCGCCATTTTGTCTCTGAGCGCCGTCAACACCTCAATCCGGCGCGTATCCGGTTGGCTTTGCGTCGTAACAGACGAAGGCGAGTTTGTTTCCGTCCGGGTCCCGCACATAGGCGCCATAGAAACCTTCCCCATAGTGCGGACGAAAGCCCGGGGCCCCTTCGTCCGAACCGCCCCTGTGCATGGCGATCTCATAAAGGCGGTCGATCATTGCCGGCCCCTCAGCAAGAAACGCCGTCATCGCCCCATTGCCGACGCCTGCCGGCTGCTCGTCGAACGGATAGCCGGTAAAAAAGCGCGGCGCGGTTTCGTTGTCCTTGTCACCCCACGAGGCGGATTGCTCGTCCCGCCAGCATTGGTCCCATCCCAATTCACTGAAAAGCGGGTCGTAAAACCGCAGGGACCGATCCAGATCCTTTGTTCCGACCATGGTGTATCCCATCATTGGCTTCGCCTCCCGCCGGTCATGTGTTTCCAGCCATCGGCGAACACCACGGTTTCAGCTTCCGCCAACGTTCTGACCCGTTCGAGCTCCGACATCAGACCGGCGGTGCGGGCCTTTCCCATCCGCACGCCGGCTTCCGGCCAGAAGCCTTGGATGAGAAGCGCGCCATTGGCCCGTTTGGCGTCGATGCGGCCGATCAGCCGGTCGCCCTGCAGCATCGGAAAGACGTAGTACCCATATTGCCGTTTCGCTTCGGGCACGAACATCTCGATCCGATAGTGAAAGCCGAACAGGCGCTCAGCGCGCGTGCGGTCCCGCAAGGCGGGATCGAACGGTGACAGAAGGCGCACACGCGCCGTCGGCTCCGGAAGGGACGCTGCATCGTCGAGAATGGCTTCGGTGGTGAAACTGCGCCGGCGCGATCCATCGGCCATCCCGATCTCCGCCTCGACGATGCGGCCCTCGGAAAGCGCTGCCGTGCACCAGGCTTTCGCTTCGTCGCGCGTCGCGATCTCGAAGAACGCCGCCAGTTCGCCGCTGGTACCGAAACCGAGGCGTCGAAGCGCCTCCGACATCGCCCAATCCACGATTTCCTCGTCATCTTCTTGTCGGTTCCGGTGATCCTCGGGAATGACGTGCTCAGCCAGATCATAGAACTTGCGGAAGCCGCGCCGATGGCAGATCGCCAGCCGGCCCGATCTCCAGAGGAATTCGAGAGCAATCTTGGACGGATGCCAGTCCCACCAGCCCGACGAGCCCTTCTTCTCCTCGCCGCCGACATCGAGCGAACAGGCCGGGCCGTTGTCCGCGATGTGCCGCAGCACCTGTTCGATCTCGGCGTTCCATCCGGGCCGGCGCACCTCGGACCAACGCGTCCGCATGCGCGCCTCGTCGCGCGCGAATTTCTTGCGCCACATGGGATAGAAGGCCGTCGGGATTACCGCGGCGTCGTGCGTCCAGTGCTCGAACGCGGTGCGCCGGCGCGCGACAAGGTGTTCGAGGGCTCTTGGTCGGTACTGGCCGCGGCGCGACCATAAGATCAGATCGTGCGCGCGGGCGAGCGTGTTGACGCTGTCGACCTGCACGAAGCCGAGGCCGTCAAGCACGCCTTCCAGGTCGATGCCCCTGCCGGACCCCGACCCCGGACGCAGCAACAGATGCCGGTCCAGAAACAGGCGGCGGGCACTTTGATTATCCAGAAAAGGGCGCGTCATCCGCTGACCCGCCGATAATGGCGGGCGGCCTTCGCCCGATTGCCGCAGATCTCCATCTGGCACCATTTGCGCCGACCGTTTTTAGTCTCGTCGATGAACATCCAGCCACAATCGGCGCCCGGACATGTCTTGATGCGGTCGTGCTCGCGCCCGTCGCTGAGGACCGACAAAGCCGATATAGCGATGAGGCCCAGCACCGGCTGGCGCGACAGATCGTCGAGTGAATGCGCGCCGACGATGTTCACGGCGCGCAGTTGCGCCTGAAGCCCCGTCGCGCCGAGATCGGTTCCGGTGCGAAAAAGTTCTCTCAGATCGCGGCGACATTGGTGGAGTTGTTTGATCGAGCGGGGATGCCTGGCATCCGGCAAACCCACCGCGCTCAGCCAGACCTCAAGATCCGCAAAACTCTCGATCTTCTCATGCACGACGGCGCCATCGGCGGCCCAATCCGCTGTGTTGAGAAAATCCAGCGCAAGCCGGCCGCCAATCAGCCTGACGGGATGACCATTATGATACGTCATCCTGCCATTCTAACCACTGTAATGGTTGACAGGCAATGACCTTACCTATCTAACCTTTAATGTGGTTAGAAAAAATCAGAAACCGGACCAGCTCATCGAGCGAGGCGTGGTCCTTACCATGGACGGAACCATAAAGGGCGTCCGCCGCACCTTTCCGATCGCAGTGTTTGTGGTTCCGTTCGGGATCGCCTTCGGCGCGGCAGCAGTCGAAGCCGGGTTGCCGGGCTTTCAGGCCATCGCCATGAGCGCTTTGGCCTTCTCGGGCGCTGCGCAGTTCGCCGCCCTGGATTTCTGGCCCGAACCCATCGCCTTGGGTTCGCTGGCCCTTGTCGCGCTCGCTTTGAACGCACGGCACGTCATCATGGGAGCAGCCCTTTCACCCTGGCTCAACAGATTGCCGCTTCGTCAACGGCTTTTGAGCCTCAGTTTCCTGAGCGACGTCAACTTCGCGGACAGTCAGCCAGCGTTCCAAGCGGGCGAGCGCGATGTCGGCATCCTTCTGGGCGGCGGTCTTATCCTTTGGGCGAACTGGGTCAGTGGGACCGCACTTGGCGCGACAGCCGGATCACTCATCGGCAATCCGGCCAGATTCGGCATTGATGTCGTCATGGCCTGCTTCTTTGCGACCGTGGTCGCCGGACAGCTCGGCAAGGAAGAGGCCATTCCGCCGGTAATCGTTGCCGCCGCCGTGGCTGTCTTGACTCTCAACTGGTTACCGACGGGGTGGAACGTCATCCTGGCGGCCCTTGCCGGCGGCCTTGCCGCGATGATCGTCCGTGGCAGGTGATCTCTCCACCTGGACCGCCATCTGCGTCGTCGCGGGTGTGACGTTCGCAAGCCGTCTCGCGGGGTCGTTCCTGATGGCCCGAGTGGAGGCCTCTGCAAGGGTTGAGCGCTTTCTCGACGGGCTTTCGGTTGGCGTGATCGCCGCGATTGTCGCATCGACTCTGGCGCAGAGCGGTCTTCGCGAGGGCGCGGCCGTCGCCCTGGCCGTCCTCGTGATGCTGCGCTGGGCGAACGCCGCTTGGGCGATGGTCGCCGGTATGGCACTCGCGGCGGCTTGGACACACTTTCTAGCCGTGTGAATGACTGCCCGTTCCTCAGCGGCCTTCATAATTGGGCGATCGCCGCTCGATCCAGGCGCTGAGGCCTTCGTGGACGTCCTGCGTCACGGCCATTCGAGCGAACTGTTCGCGCTCGATCTGCAACCCCTCGTCAATAGACGCATTCAAACCACGGGTCACCGCCGTGAGGATGCGCGCGGCGGCAAGAGGGGAATGTCGCGTGATGCGCTCGGCGAGTTCAAAGGTCGCGTCCATCAGATCGTCATGGGGCACGATCCGGTTGACCAGGCCGAGCGCAAGAGCGTGGTCCGGCGTGAATGGATCGCCGGTGAGCAGAAGCTCTAACGCCCGCTTCCGGCCAGCTAGGCGCGGAAGTCTCTGCGTGCCGCCGAATGTCGGCGGGATCCCGATATTGATTTCCGGTTTTGCGAACATCGCCCGGTCGCTAGCGACAGCGAGATGCACCGCCTCTGTGATCTCACAGCCGCCGCCGAATGCGATCCCGTTGACGGCAGCGATGACGGGTTTGGAAAAACTCTCCAGCCGCGCGGTCATGTCTTGACCGCGCCGGACGAAATCAGTCACCGCGACATCGACGCCGGCCTTTATGCTCGCGGAGAATTCATGAATATCGGCGCCCGCCGAAAAGGCGCGATCACCAGCGCCGGTGATGACAACGGCACGGACGCCGTCATCTCTCTCAATCCCGTCAAGCAAATCCAACAAGCGATCATTGGTCGCGTAGTCGAGCGCGTTCAACTTCTCCGGCCGGTTCAGGGTCAAAACAGCGATGGCGTCGCGGTGTTCGAAAAGGACTGTTTCTGTCATTTCGCCACTCTAACCACTGTAATGGTTGACAGGCAATCACCTTATCTGCCTAACCTGTAAAATGGTTATAAATCATCGGAAACTCGACCACTCTTTTAACGTCCACGTGGTTCTCACCGAGGACGACAAGCCCTATGTCACACCGACGCTGCGATGTCGGGAGGGTGAGCATGAGCGGAAGCAATGAAGCTCCGCCATCTCCAGATCCTGATCGCCGTTGTCGAGCAGCGCGGCATATCCAGAGCCTCGGAACACCTTAATGTTTCCCAGCCGGCGGTGTCGGCCGCCATTCGGTCACTGGAAGACGAACTCGGCGTCGCGCTGTTCGAACGTGCAAACACCAGCAAAGGCGTTCGGCCCAACGGCCAGGCCATGAAACTCTATCATCGCGCCCGGGACATTCTGAGACGTTGCGACGAAGCCAAGAAAAGCGTCATGCAGCCCGACAAGAGACCACCCAAGGCGTCGCTCGGTAGTCTTCATACACTGGCGTTGTCGGATTCGGCAGGCCGAAGTCACCAGTCACGACAAGGAGGTAAACCCTTAACGCTTCCGCTTGCGGATCAATCCGACAGCCGCCAGACACCATTCGACAAGGCCAAGCATCACCAGCACAAACAAGAGCATCTCGGCGCCATGGGTTGCGATCACCCAGCCGCCAAGAAACGGCGTGCCATAAAGGCCGAGAAAATAGGCGAGCGGAAACACCAAAAGCGCAGGAGGCGCGAGATCCTGCTGTTCGATATTGGCCACAATGCCGTTGAGCACCGAATAGGTGAGTCCATAGCCGAAGGCGAACAGGACAGTTGTGGCGCTATAGACAAGTGGAGATTGCGGAAGCCGCACCCACGACAGGAGCGCTGCGACCATGATACTTAAAAGGGCAAAAGCCGTCGCATAAGGCGGCTGCCGACCGATATGTCCGGCAAGGCCCAATCGGGCGCCAACGACCGTGACCACGAATACGGCGAAGAACAGGGCGTAGTCGACGCCAATCGCTTCTGAGATCGGCGCTTGATAACTCGTCAAACAGCCGAAGATGCCCCCGCCGATCGCAATCATCACCGTCGGCAAGGCGGCGCGCGTTCGCAAAACCCTGCCAAGTACAGCCAGATTGAGGGATGCCGATCCGTGACTGATTGAAAGATCGGACCGCACGAGCACCAACGCCAGTCCCGCGCCGATCAGCGACAGGCCGGCCGCGATGGCAAACACGCCCGATACCGAAAGGCCGGCCCATTCCAGCACCCGGCCGAGGACCGGGCCGAGGCCGATGCCCAGCATCATCAGACCGGAGATGATCGTCAGGTACTTCACCCGATCCTTGGCCTGCGCACGGCTGATCGCCAAGAGCGGCGTCAGGAGATAGAACACCGCCCAGCCGGCGCCGAACCCGAATCCACTCAAAATCAACATCGGGTCGGCATCAGAAGCGGCCGCCATCACGGCGAAGGCGGCAGCCTGCGCACCGCCGGCAGCAGCGACGCTCCCTGCGCGCCCGGCACGGTCCGCCAGATGTCCGCTGAGCCAGCCCGTCAGCAAAGCCGCCACCATCCCGACGCCCAGGATCAACCCGACAAACCCTTCGTCGCCGCCGATCTCCGAGACGCGCAACGGCAACAAGAACGTCATTCCGTAGGCGGTCGAATGCGCAACGGTGAACCCGGCGATAAGCGTCAAGTCATTCCGGTTCAATGTGCGAGCCTTGTTGATCCCATCGAAAGAGCCTTATTGGTTTATCTGATTCAAGAAATGCCCAGTTTGGGATATCTGGATCATTTCAATAATGTTGTCGCCTCGATACGGGCTGTTTTTGATCGCGATTTATCCGTTCCGCGCTTCATCGGCCATCATTGCGAGAAGCCCTACATTGATCATGGCAATGTCGGCGCCTCGTGTTCAAAAACGGTGGCGACGCCCGCCCACCAACCAAGCTCGGAGCCAATACCTTGATGCAAAACCAGGAACGGCCAGTCGCTGCGGCGATCGCTCTTGTCATAGAGAATGAGCGGATACTGCTCGTTCGCCGCGCCAACCAGCCGGACGCGGGACGATGGGGCTTTCCCGGCGGCAAGATCGACTTCGGCGAACCGATCCTCGCGGCGGCCGAACGTGAACTGCTTGAAGAAACAGGCGTCAATGGACAGGCCCTGCGCGTGATTACAGCGGTTGAAGCGCTCGACGAGGACGAGGCCGGAGGTCTGCGCCAGCACTTCATTCTGATCGGCGTGCTCTGCCGGTGGCTGTCGGGCGCGCTCGTTGCGGGCGACGACGCGCTGGAAGCTGACTGGTTCAGCCTTGCCGCCCTGAAGACCGGCGACCTCGCGATGAGTCTCGATGTCGTTAAGGTGGCTTCTCTTGCCTTCAACGAAATGCGGGTGGAGCAAGAATCTGTGTGAGGAACATCAGGGATCGCCGCCAATCAGGACCTTGTTGAAGCGCTGACGCCACAACTTGCATTACTTCTTTTTGCCAGTTCTTGCAGCGCCCAGAAGGCGGCCCCTGAAACCGCTGACTCAGGGCCGAATAGGCAACCTGTTGAGAGATCACACCTAGCCCGCACGGGCCCGCTGCCCGAACAGAACCGCCCTCGCCTTCTCGTCCGTCGCCAGATTGAACTTCTCGCGCTCCTCCTTGCCGACCACCACGGCGCGCTGCACGGCGGGGCGCTCCCGGATCCGCTGATACCAGCCTTCGACATGGGGGAAGTCCGCCAGATCCTGGCCCTGGTTCTTATGGGGGCGGATCCATGGATAGATGGCCATGTCGGCGATGGAGTAGTCGCCCGCCACGAAGTCGCGGTCCGCGAGGCGGCCGTTCAGCACACCGTAGAGGCGGTTCACCTCGTCCGTGTAGCGGTTGTAGGCGTATTCGATGCGCTCCTGGGCGTAGTTCCGGAAGTGATGGGCCTGGCCGCCCATGGGGCCGAGATTGGCCATCTGCCAGTAGAGCCACTGCTCGACCTCGACCTGCGCCCGCCCCTCCTGCGGATAGAAGCGGCCGGCCTTGCGGCCGAGATACTGCAGGATGGCCCCGGACTCGAAGATCGAGATCGGCGCGCCGTCCGGGCCGTCGGGATCGACGATGGCCGGCATCCGGTTGTTCGGCGAGATGGCCAGGAACTCCGGCTCGAACTGGTCGCCCCGGCCGATATTGACGAACTTGATCTCGTACGGCAGGCCGCACTCCTCCAGCATGATCGTCAGCTTGATGCCGTTCGGGGTCGGCCAGTAGTAGACCTCGATGGGCTGTGCGGCGTCTTCCGTCATCACTCGATACCTCCTGATTGGATCATGGCAGCAGCACCGTCGAGCCGGTGGTCTTGCGGCCCTCCAGGTCCCGGTGCGCGTCGGCGGCGTCGGCGAGCGGATAGGTCTGGTTGACGTTGATCTTGACGTGGCCGTTGCGGACCACGTCGAACAGATCGTTGGCCGTCTCCAGCAGGTCCTCGCGCTTGGCGACGTAGTTGAACAGCGTCGGGCGCGTGGCGAAGAGCGAGCCCTTCTGCGCCAGGATGCCCATATTGATCTCGGGCAGCGGCCCGGAGGCCTGACCGAAGGTCGCCCACAGGCCCAACGGCTTCAGACAGTCGAGGGAGCCCGGAAAGGTCGCTTGCCCGATGGAATCGTAGACCACGTCGACGCCGGCTCCGTCCGTGATCTCCTTCACGCGGGCCACGAAATCCTCATCGCCGTAGTTGATCGTGTGCGTGCAGCCATGGGCGCGCGCCAGCTCCGCCTTCTCCTCGGACCCGACCGTGCCGATGATGGTGGCGCCCAGATGCGCGGCCCACTGGCAGGCGATCAGGCCGACGCCTCCGGCGGCCGCGTGGAACAGCAGCGTGGTCGCGGGGCCTACCTCGTAGGTCCGGCGCAGCAGATAGCGCGCCGTCATGCCCTGCAGCATCATGGCGGCAGCGGTCCGGTCGTCGACGCCGTCGGGGATCTTGACGACGCGATCGGCCGGGATCACCCGTTCTTCGGAGTAACCGCCCACGGGGCCGGCATAGGCGACACGGTCGCCAACGGCGAGATCGGTCACGCCCTCGCCCACCTCCGTCACCTCGCCCGCACCCTCCATGCCCGGGGTGAACGGAAACTCGGGCTGCGGATAGGTTCCGGTGCGCAGGTAGACGTCGATGTAGTTGAGCCCGACCGCCGTCTGCTTCAGCCGCACCTGGCCCGCTCCAGGCGCGCCGACGTCCACCGCCTCCCATTTCAGGACCTCCGGCCCCCCATACTCGTGAATGCAAATGGCGTTGGTCATGGCGGTTCCTCTCCTGCGACACCGGCGGGGCGTGTCGGTCGTTGTAACAGTGGCGCTGCCCGCGCGCTTGCTGGTCTGTCGATTAGCTGTTTCTCCAAACCTTGGCAATCGGACGGGGCCGAGCTTCGGAGGGGGCTCGGCGAAGGCGGTGCGCTAGCGGCGCCGGCGCTCAGCTTTTCTCGATGACCGCGTAGCTGGCGTAGCCGCGATAGAGCGGCGCGAACCGGAGCGTGGCGCCATGGCGCTCCGCCAGGGCGTGCAGATCTGTCCTCAAGGTATCGATGGGATGCACGGAGAACTGCCTGAGCCAGGCGAACAGAACCGTCCGGAACCAGACGGGCAGATCGTCCTGGCGCCCGAAATCGACGATGTGGAGCGAGCCCCCGGCGGCCATATTCTCGATGGCCCGGGTCATGGCCTCGCGGCGCGGCGGGATCATGGAGAGCGCATAGGAGATGAAGACGCGGTCGAAGCCGGGGCGGCCGAAGGTGCGCTCGGCGTCGAAGGTGGCGGCGTCGGCCTGGGCCAGGCGGATGCGGGAGGTCAGGCCCCGGCGGGTGATGGCGCTCGCGGCGGTGGCCAGCATCTGATCGGAGACGTCGAAGCCGTAGAAGGTCGCATCCGGATAGCGCCGGGCCGCCTGGATCAGGTTGCGGCCGGTGCCGCAGCCGACCTCGAGGACGCTGCCGCCCTTCGGCGGCGCCAGCTCGTCCAGCAGACGGTCCCGGCCCAGCAGAAAGCAGCGCCGCGTCAGGTCGTAGATGTGCCGTTGATAGCGATAGATCCGGTTCATGTCCCGGGTGGCCGCGATCTCCGCCGCCTGGATCATGACACCCGCTCCTTCGCGACATAGAGGTGGACGCCGCCATAGATGGACGACCGGTCGCGCCGCCCCAGCTCCTGGCTGCGCTCCTCCTCATAGGACCAGCGGTCGAGCACCTCGTCGGCGACGCGGCCGGGCAGCAGGCTCGGCTCGGCGGCCGTGCGGAAGATGACCCGCGCGCCCGGGCGCGCCGTGCGCGTGATCTCGCGCCAGAGCGCGTTCAGGTCCGCATCGGTCATCCAGTCCTGCGCGTCGAGCAAGACGTAGCGGTCGACGCTCGCATCGGGCTGGCGCTCCAGGAACTTGGTGAACGAGACCTGCTCGACGGCGACGCGGCCGATGCGCTCGCGGATCACGTCGTAGCAGGAATGCCGGAGATAGGGCGGCACCGGGCCGCCGGGACCGCCGGAGCGATAGCTGCGGCCGAAGGCCTGCCAGGCGAAGTAGTTGTCCTCCAGCGCGAAGTCGCAGGCCAGCCGCTCCAGCCGCCCCAGGAGCACGGACGCCATGTCCCGATGGCCGCCGGAGGTGGCCAGGGCCTCGTACTGGGCCGGCGGGATCCCGAGGCCGTAAAGCGTGACGGGCCGGTTGACGCACCATCGCACCAGCCGCTTGCCGAAGAGCGGCGCGATGACGTCGTCGAAGATCGAGCGCTGCTCCTCCAGGCTGGCGGCGCTGAGCAGGGCGCGCGGGTTCTTGCCGTAGAGGCGCGCCACGAGATGACTGGCGCCGATGAAGCGCCCGAGCAGGCCGAAGCGGTAAAAGTTCCGCGAGAACATGCCGATGCGCCGGCGGCCGAAGAGATCGCGCGCCTCCCAGTAAGCCCGGCTCGCCCCATCGAGCTCGGGACGAACATGGCGGTCGTAGGCCTTGATATTGGCGCGATCGTCGGCCTCGCCCAGAAAGCGGTAGAAGGCGTCGTGATCGGGCAGCGTGCGGGCCGCGCAGAGCTTCAGCCGCGTCAGGGCGACATGGGCGCGGTTCAGATCGACCGCCGTGATCCGCTTCGGGTCGGCGGTGAGATAGCTCAGGACGTTGCAGCCTCCCGACGCGATGGTCAGCACGTGGCAGTCCGGCGTGATCTCCAGGCCCTCGAGGTCGACCGACGGATCCTCCCAGATCTGCGGGTAGACCAGGCCCTTGAACGCCATGGTGAAAAGCCGCTCGAGCAGACCCGCTTTCGACATCAGCCGATTGCGGTGCACCGCTCCTTTGAGCTCTCGTCCGGCTACAAGTTTCCCGCCCGCCCCTTGCTGCTGCGATGTCACGGTGGCGCCTCCGCTCGTTGTTTGCGATGCCCGCGCGGGATCCGGCACCGGCCAGCCGCACGGTCTGCGGCGAATCGCCCGGATTCGCCAACGCGCGGTCCATACACCGGTCATATGAAGCTTATGCGATGGTCGGGGCGGCTGTCTGGGGGTGCCTGATTTGCGGCTCGTGTGGCCATGCCTGCATGACGGGCCGCCCACACTCCTCGTCATTCCTGCGAAAGCAGGAATGACGGAGGAAAGTGGCGTCAGTCGTCGCCGACGTCGAGCTTTTTGCGCAGGATCTCGTTGACGGCCTGGGGATTGGCCTTGCCGCCGGTGGCCTGCATGACCTGGCCGACGAACCAGCCGAGTGTCTTAGGCTTTTTCTTCACCTGCTCGGCCTGTTCCGGGTTGGCGGCGATGATCTCGTCCACCACGCCCTCGATGGCGCCGGTATCGGTGACCTGCTTCAGGCCGCGCGCTTCCACGATCTCGCGCGGGTCGGCGCCGGGCTCGTCCCAGAGGATGTCGAAGACCTGTTTCGCGGTTCGGCCGGAGATGGTGCCGTCGCCGATCATCGAAATGATCTCGTTATTCGCTTCGGCCGAAACGGGGCTCTCGGCGATGGACAGGCCCTCCTTGTTCAGGCGGCCGAAGACCTCGTTGATCACCCAGTTCGCGGCCTGCTTGGCGTCCTGGCCCTTGGCCACGGCCTCGAAATAGTCGGCGGCCGCCTTGTCGGCGACCAACACGCCGGCGTCCTCGACCGGCAGGCCATAGTCGGCGATGAAGCGCGCCTTGCGGTTGTCCGGCAGCTCGGGCAGCGTCTTGGCCAGCTCGTCCACGAGCGCCCGATCGAGCTCCAGCGGCAGCAGATCCGGATCCGGGAAGTAGCGGTAATCGTGCGCTTCCTCCTTGGTCCGCATGGAGCGGGTCTCGCCGGTCGCGGTATCGAACAGCCGTGTCTCCTGGTCGATCTCGCCGCCCTCTTCGAGAATGTCGATCTGGCGGCGCGCCTCGTGCTCGATGGCTTCGCCGATGAAGCGGAACGAGTTGAGGTTCTTGATCTCGCAGCGCGTGCCCAGAGGCTCGCCAGGGCGGCGCACGGAGACATTGACATCGGCGCGCAGCGAGCCCTCTTCCATGTTGCCGTCGCAGGTGCCCAGAGTGCGCAGGATGGACCTGAGCTTCGCAAGGTAGGTCTTGGCTTGCTCGGACGAGCGCAGATCCGGCCTGGAGACGATCTCCATCAGGGCGACGCCCGCCCGGTTGAGGTCCACCAGGGTTCCGTCGGGGCGCTGGTCGTGCAGGCTCTTGCCGGCGTCCTGCTCCAGATGCAGCCGCTCGATGCCGACCGCGACCGTCTCCCCGTCGGCCAGGTCGAGCGTGACCTCTCCCTCGCCGACAATAGGCTTCTGATACTGGGAGATCTGATAGCCGGAGGGCAGATCCGGATAGAAGTAGTTCTTCCGGTCGAAGACGGAACTGAGATTGATCCTGGCCTTGAGGCCGAGGCCGGTGCGCACCGCCTGGCGCACGCATTCCCCGTTGATCACCGGCAGCATGCCCGGCATGGCCGCGTCCACCAGGCTGACGTGATCGTTGGGCTCGCCGCCGAAGTCCGTCGGCGCGCCCGAGAACAGCTTGGCCTCGGAGGCGACCTGGGCGTGCACCTCCATGCCGATCACCACCTCCCAGTCGCCGGTGGCGCCCTGGATCAGGTCGCTCCGGCGCGCCTCAGTCGCCATCGTCTCCTCCGAGCTTGCGCTCCTCGTACTGGATGAACCAGCCGATCATCTGCCGCCAGAGCGCCTCGGCGAGCTCCGGCGGAAGGCCCTTCTCGTCGGCCCGCTCGCGCACCTTGTCGATGACCTGCTGGATGCGCCAGGGGACGGTGGCCTCCTCCGGCGCGTTCTTCAGCTGCCAGGCCCGGTCCACATAGGTGAACCGCTCGGCCATGAGATCGATCAGGGCGGCGTCCAGACGGTCGATCTCCGCGCGGACGTGATCCATGGAACTGCACTCATCGGCCGGTCGATTTGCCATCAGCTCTTACTCCACCAGTTCTCGGGCGCCGGAAGCGCGCCCGCTGCCTCCTCAATCATATGGGCGACCCGGACCAGGGTCTCCTCGTCGAAGGCCTTGCCGATCAGCTGCAGGCCGAGCGGCAGGCCCTCCTTGGACAGGCCCGCGGGAACCGAGATCCCCGGCAGCCCCGACATGTTCACCGTCACCGTGAAGATGTCGTTGAGATACATCTCGATCGGGTCTCCCGACTTTTCCCCGATGCCGAAGGCGGGCGTCGGCGTGGTCGGCGTCAGCAGCACGTCCACGTCCTCGAAAGCCTGCTCGAAATCGCGCTTGATCAGGGTCCGTACCTTCTGCGCTTTCAGATAGTAGGCGTCATAATAGCCCGCGGAGAGGACATAAGTTCCGATCAGGACACGCCGCTTCACCTCAGGCCCGAAGCCTTCGGCGCGGGTGTTCTCGTACATGTCGACGATATCCTCGCCCGGCACCCTGAGCCCGTAGCGCACGCCGTCGTAGCGCGCCAGGTTGGACGAGGCTTCCGCCGGGGCGACGATGTAATAGGCGGGCAGCGCGTATTTGGTGTGCGGCAGGCTGACCTCGCGGATCTCGGCGCCGGCCGCCTCGAGCCAGGCGATGCCCTGCTGCCAGAGCGCCTCGGTCTCCTCGGGCATGCCCTCGACGCGGTACTCCTCGGGTATGCCGACGGTCATGCCCTCAACGCCGCGGCCGAGCACCGCCTCGTAGTCGGGCACGGGCGCATCCACGCTGGTGGTGTCCTTCGGATCGTGGCTCGCCATCACGCCGAGCAGGATGGCGGCGTCGCGCACGTCGCGGGTGATCGGTCCCGCCTGATCGAGCGACGAGGCGAAGGCCACGATGCCCCAGCGCGAGCAGCGCCCATAGGTCGGCTTCAGGCCCACCGTGCCCGTGAAGGCCGCCGGCTGGCGGATCGAGCCGCCCGTGTCCGCGCCGACGGCGCCGAGGCAGAGCCGCGCCGCGACCGCCGCGACCGAGCCGCCCGACGAGCCGCCGGGGACCAGAGGCGTCTCGTCGCCCGCGCGCCGCCAGGGATTGACGCAGGCGCCGAAGCAGCTCGTCTCGTTGGACGAGCCCATGGCGAACTCGTCGTTGTTGAGCTTGCCCAGCATGACGGCGCCGGCGGACCAGAGGTTCTCCGTCACGGTCGACTCGTAGGTTGGCGCGAAGTCGTCGAGGATGCGCGAGCAGGCGGTGGTGCGTACGCCCTTGGTGCAGAAGAGATCCTTGACGCCGACGGGAATGCCTTCGAGGGCACCCCCCTCCCCCTTGGCCAGTCGCGCGTCGGCGGCATCCGCCATCTCGAGCGCGCGGTCCGGCGTCGGCAGGATGTAGGCGTTGAGCGGTTCGTTGCCCGCCGCGATGGCGTCGAGATGGGCCTGGGCCAGCTCGCGGGCGGAGAAGCGCTTCTCGCGCAGTCCCTCGCGCGCGCCGGCGATGGTGAGATCGGTCAGATCCGCCATCCCCTACTCCACGACTTTCGGCACGACGAAATAGTGGTCGTCGACGACAGGGGCGTTCTTCACGATGTCGTCGGCGCGGCCGCCATCGGCCACGACATCGTCGCGCTGCTTCATGGTCATGGCCACCACGCGCGTCATGGGCTCGACGCCGTCGGTGTCGACCTCGCCAAGCTGCTCCACCCAATCGAGAATGCCCGAGAGCTCGCCCTCGAGGGTCTTCACCTCCTCGTCGGTCACCTTGATGCGCGCCAGCCGCGCGATATGCCGGACCTTGGCCTCATCGACCTGCATGCTGAACCCTTTTTTCCGGAAGAGCGGGCGAGGTTTCGTGCCGTCTCTTAGCGTCGCAGCGGACGAGGTTCAAGCGGGCCCGACACCGGACCCCGACTTATTTACCGGCGCGGAAAGCACCGGCGTTGCAGCCGCCGCTAGCCCGTCCCTTGCATCAGCTCGGAAAGCGCCCGCCTCTGCCGGCCCGCGCCGTCGAAATTGGCGTCGTCGAGCCAGGCTTGAAAGGCCTCGCTCAGGCGCGGCCATTCATGATCGAGGATGGCGTGCCAGGCCGTGTCCCGGTTGCGGCCCTTGATCACCATGTGCTGGCGGAAGATACCCTCGAAGGTGAAGCCGTAGCGCTTGGCCGCGCGCCGCGAGGCGGCGTTCAGGGCATCGCATTTCCACTCGAAGCGGCGGTAGCCCAGATCGTCGAAGGCATGGGCGATCATGAGATGGATCGCCTCGGTGGCGGCGCGCGTGCGCTGCAGGCTGGGCGCGAGCCAGATGTTGCCCGCCTCGATGACCCCGTGCTCCGGCGCCATGCGCATGAAGCTCGCCATGCCGGCCGCCCGGCCCGTCTCCGTCGGGATCAGGGCGAAGAACAGCGGATCCTCGCTCGCCTGCTGGTTGCCGAGCCAGGCCAGGAACGCGTCGCGGTCGGCAAAGGGCCCATAGCCCATATAGGTCCAGATCGCGCCCTCCGGATCGGACTCGGCGAAGGCGGCGTAGAGCGCGCCGCCATGGGCCGCGACGTCGACCGGCTCCAGCCGGACGCTGCGGCCCTCCAGCGGCTTGCGCTCCGGCCGCCGGCCGGACGGCAACCGCTCCAGGGTTTCGCCGACCGGGCGTTGCTCAGACATCGCGGACCGTGCTCCTGCCGCCCTGCGCTAGAAGTCGAGCGCGGCGCCGACCTCGGGGACCACGACGTTCTGGCCCGCCATCTCGGCCAGGAACTTGTCGGGCGTCTGGTCGATGATCGGGAAGGTGCCGTAGTGGATCGGGATCACGGTCGAGAAGCCGAAGAACTTCTTGCAGGCCATGGCCGCGGTGCGGGCGCCCATGGTGAAGCGGTCGCCGATCGGCACCAGGCCGAGCTGGGGCGCGAAGATCTCGTTGATCAGCGCCATGTCGCCGAAGATCTCGGTGTCGCCCATGTGATAGAGGCTCTTGCCGTCCGCTGTGCGGATGACGATGCCGCAGGGGTTGCCGAGATAGACGGGCACGCCGTCCACCATGGTGCTGGACGAATGGAAGGCCTTGACGAAGGAGACGTCGAAATCGCCCTGGTCCACGGTGCCGCCCGGATTGGTCGGGTCCACGGCCTCGACGCCCTTGCCGTTCAGATACATGGCCAGCTCGAAATAGGTCACCAGCTTGGCGCCGGTGGAGGTGCAGATGTCCACCGTGTCGCCCACGTGATCGTCGTGGCCATGGGTCAGCACCACATGGGTCGCCCCCTCTTTCGCCGCGTCGGCGCTCATGCCCGACGCCTCGAAGACCGGGTTGCCGGTGATGAAGGGATCGATCAGGACGACGCTCGAACCGGTTTCCATGCGGAAGGCCGAATGACCCAACCACGTGATTTTCATTGCTCTCTCCCGTTGCACAAGACAGATGTGGGCGCAGTATAGGGCGGGTCGCGCAAGCAACAACACGGGATCGCATATGTCGGAGCCCCATATCGTCGCAATCGAGGATCTGCCGGGCGCGCTCGCGTCCGGGCGCCGCCTGCTCGGCCTGGACGTAGGCTCGAAGACCATCGGCCTAGCGCTCTCCGACGTGCTGCGGACCGTGGCGACGCCCTTCGACACCATCCGCCGCACGAAGTTCAGGGACGACGTGAAGCTGCTCGCCGCCCATATCGCCGAGCACGACGTGGCCGCGCTGGTGATCGGCCTGCCGATCAATCTCGACGGCAGCGAGGGGCCGCGGGCCCAGTCGACGCGCGCCTTCGCC
>JAKSBI010000811.1 GCA_022361215.1 Hyphomicrobiales bacterium
GATGCGCTGCAGCAGACGGTTGGCCACGTCCTGCTTGGTCATGTCCGGCCAGCTCTCCGCATCGGCGCCGGTGATCAGATGGACGGCGTTCCGGTCGCCGCCCATGACGCCCGTCTCGGCGGACACGTCGTTGGCGACGATCCAGTCGCAACCCTTGGCCAGGCGCTTCTGTTTGGCGTTGGCCACCACGGACTCGGTCTCGGCGGCGAAGCCCACGACGAGAGCGGGTCGCTGCGGCCCGGCCGCGGACAGCGACTTGAGGATGTCCGGGTTCTCGACGAGAGCAAGGGACGGGGGCTCGCCCGCGCCGGATTTCTTGATCTTTTCATCGGCCTCGCGGTCGGTGCGCCAGTCGGCCACCGCCGCGGCGCAGATTGCGATGTCCACGGGCAGCGCCGCGGTCGCGGCGTCCAGCATCTCGGCGGCGGTCTCGACGCGGCGCACCGTGACACCCGGAGGATCGGGCAGGCTGGTCGGCCCGCTCACCAGCACCACGTCGGCGCCGAGGCGCCGGGCGGCGCGCGCGATGGCGTCGCCCTGCTTGCCGGACGAGCGGTTGGCCAGATAGCGCACCGGGTCGATGGGCTCGTGGGTCGGCCCCGAGGTGACGAGGATGCGGGTGCCGGCCAGGAGACGGGTGTCGGCCCCGCCGAGCCGGTCCTCGATGGCGGCCAGGATCTCCGGCACCTCGGCCATGCGGCCGGGCCCGAACTCGCCACAGGCCATATCCCCCTCGTTCGGGCCGACCATGGCGATGCCGTCGCCAAGCAGCGTCTCCACGTTGCGCCGCGTCGCGGCATGCTCCCACATGCGTACGTTCATGGCGGGCGCGGCCAGCACGGGCGTGTCCGTCGCCAGCAGCACGGTGCTGGCCAGGTCGTTGGCGTGGCCTTGCGCCATCTTCGCGAGCAAGTCCGCCGTCGCCGGCGCGACCACGATCAGGTCGGCGTCGCGGGAGAGCTGGATATGGCCCATCTCCGTCTCGTCCTTGAGATCGAAGAGATCGGTGAAGACCTGGGATTCGGAGAGCGCCGCCACCGACAGGGGCGTGACGAAGGCCTGCGCCGCCTCGGTCAGCACCGCGCGCACGCTGGCGCCCCGCTCCTTCAGGCGGCGGATCAGCTCCAGGCATTTGTAGGCGGCGATGCCGCCGCCGACGATCAGCAGAATGCGCGTGCCGTTCACGGGACAGGACTCATTTTCCAGACATCTGTCTCTGTCGGCCCGTTTTACCACAGGTGAGCCTCCGATTGGGGCGCGGATGGGCCGACGCTTAACGCAATCGAAACGCGCTCAAGGGAGCAGCGACACCGCGATGGCGAGGAGCGACAACGCCCCGATCCAGATGCCCCAGCGGGCCAGGCGGCCGTGGCGGGCCTGGGCCTCGGCCAGGCGGTCGATGGTGTAGGCGTCGAGCCTGAGGCCGTCGGCGGCCATGGCGGAGAAGCTCTCGGCGGCCTGCTCCGCCTGGGAGAGAAGCTGCGGCAGGTCGCCGACCAGGCGGCCGACGCTGGCCGCGCCCTCGGCCGCGTCCTGCAGCCGGCCCTCGGGGCCGAAATGGGAGTCCATCCACTCCTGGGCCACGGGCTCCGCCGTGGTCCAGATGTTGAGCCGCGGGTCGAGGGCGCGCGCGACGCCTTCCACGACGACCATGGTCTTCTGCAGGAGAATGAGCTGCGTCTGCGTCGGCATGTCGAACACTTCCGTGTACTGGAAGAGCTGACCGAGCAGGTGGCCCATGGAGATCTCTTCGGCCGTGCGGTCCATGAGCGGCTCGCCGATGGCCCGGAGCGCCTGGGCGAAGAGCTCCACCGAGTGCTTGCGGGGCACGTAGCCGGCCTCGAAATGTACCTCCGCCACGCGCCGGTAGTTGCGCGTGATGAAGCCGTGCAGGATCTCCGCCAGGAAGCGCTGCTCCTTCGGGCCGAGCCGGCCCATGATGCCGAAGTCGACGGCGACGATGTCGCCGGCCGCGTCCACGAACAGGTTGCCGGGATGCATGTCGGCATGGAAGAAGCCGTCGCGCATGGCGTGTCGCAGGAAGGACTGGATCAGCACCGTGCCGAGATGCTTCAGGTCGTGGCCCGCCTCTCTGAGCGCATCATGGTCGGCGATGGGCGTGCCGTCGATCCATTCCAGCGTCAGCACGCGGCGGCCGCTCAAGGACCAGTCGATCTGCGGCACCTTGAAGCCGTCGTCCTCGCTCGTGTTCTCCGCCATCTCGGAGATGGCGGCGGCCTCCATGCGCAGGTCCATCTCGATAGCCACCGACTTGGCCAGGGTCTCGACCACGGCCAGGGGCTTCAGGCGGCGGGCGGGCGCATGGAAGCGCTCGACCAGGCGGGCCGCGAAGACGTAGGCGTCCAGGTCCTTGCCGAAGCGCCGCTCGATGCCGGGGCGCAGGATCTTCACCGCCCGCGGCCGGCGCTCGCCCGCGGCGTCGCGCACATAGGCCTTGTGCACCTGGGCGATGGAGGCGGCCGCGAGCGGCGGGCCGAACTCGTCGAACAGGTCCTCGACGCTGCGCCCCAGTTCGTCCTCGAGCGCCTTGCGCGCCTCCGCCATGGAGAAGGGCGGCAGCTTGTCCTGCAGCTTGGAGAGGTCGCGGGCGAGGTCGCGGCCGACCAGATCGTCGCGCGTCGCCAGGAACTGGCCGAGCTTGATGTAGCTCGGCCCGAGCGAGGTCAGCGCGGTCGAGAGCCGGGTCTCGTTCTTCTTGTCCTTGCCGTTCCTGTTGCGCCGCTCCCTGAGCCGGCTGGTGACCCGGCTGAACAGGCGCACCGGCTCGGGCAGCTCGACGGTGTCGGGGATCACCTGCGCGCCGTGGCGCATCAGCACCCATCCGGCGTTGGCGAGGCGGGCCAGGTTGACGAGAGCCAGTGTCATGGGTCTTCAGAGCCGCCAGCCGCTGTGGAGCGCCGCGATCCCGCCGCTCAGGTTGCGATACTTGACCCGCTCGAAGCCGGCCGCCCGGATCAGCCCGGCGAAGCTCTCCTGGTCCGGAAAGCGCCGGATGCTCTCCACCAGATAGCGGTAGGGGTCGGCGGAGCCGGCAACAGCCGCGCCGATCACCGGGATGGCGGAGAAGGAATAGCGCTCGTAGACGGCGTCGAGCCAGGGCACCTGGACGTCGGAGAACTCCAGGCAGAGAAAGCGCCCGCCGGGCCTGAGCACGCGGAAGGCCTCCTGAAGCGCGCGGTCCAGATGGGTCACGTTGCGGATGCCGAAGGCGATGGTGTAGGCGTCGACCGTGGCGTCGGAGATGGGGAGCGCTTCGGCATTCCCCTGAACGAAACGCACGTTTTGCGTGGCCTTCGCGGCGGTCCGGCGCTGCCCGACGCGCAGCATGTCGGCGCTGATGTCGCAGAGAACGCAGCGCGCGCCGCGGCCGGCGGCCTCCAGGAACCGCATGGCCACGTCGCCGGTGCCGCCCGCCACGTCCAGCAGCGTGAAGGGCTGCGGCCCCCGCGGCGGCGAAAGCCAGGCGATGAGATCGTCCTTCCACAGACGGTGCAGGCCGCCCGACATAATGTCGTTCATCAGGTCGTAACGGTCCGCCACGCGCGCGAAGACGTCGTTGACGCGTTTCTGCTTCTCTTCGGGCGCGACGGGCGTGAAGCCGAAGCTCCGGCTCCGGTCGCCGCCACCGCCGCTCGTCTGGTGCCGCTCGGACATGGACCGGACAATAGCGCAGGGAGAAATTCCAAGCTATTGTTCGCGGGTCTTTGCCAGCCACTTTCCCGCACGTTTCACGCGCCGCATGCCTGAATTGCCAGAAGTCGAGACCGTTTGCCGCGGGCTGGAGCCCGTGCTGGTCGGCGCCGCGTTCCTGGAGGTGGAGCAGCGGCGCGACGCGTTGCGCTTCCCCCTGCCGGACCGGTTCGCGGACCGTCTGCGCGGCCAGACCGTGCGCACCATGAACCGCCGCGCCAAATACATCCTGGCGGAGCTCGACGGCGGCGACGTGCTGGCCGTGCATCTGGGCATGAGCGGCCGCTTCACCATCGAGCGCCCCGCCGGAAAGGCCAAGAAGCCCGGAAACTTCTTTCACGAGGCCGGCACGGACCCGGCGCACGACCACCTCGTCTTCCGCATGAGCAACGGGGCGACGGTGCGCTACAACGACGTGCGCCGCTTCGGCTACATGACCCTGGTGGCGGCGGACGCGCTCGACGCCCA
Source organism: Hyphomicrobiales bacterium (assembly GCA_022361215.1). GTDB lineage: Bacteria > Pseudomonadota > Alphaproteobacteria > Rhizobiales > Methyloligellaceae > JAKSBI01. The sequence continues at coordinate 4,180 of JAKSBI010000811.1, forward strand.
TCCGCTGTTCCGCGACCTCGGCGTCGAGCCCCTGGGCAACGCCCTGACCGCCGAGCATCTGGCCGCGGCCTGCGCCGGCAAGCAGGCCAGCCTGAAGGCGGCGCTGATGGACCAGCGCATCGTCGCCGGTCTCGGCAACATCTATGTCTGCGAGGCGCTCTATCGCGCCGGGCTCGCGCCGCGCCACAAGGCGGCCGTACTGGCCACCAAGGCCGGCGGCCCCAGCGTGCGCGCCGAGCGGCTGGTGGCCGCGATCCAGGCCGTGCTGCGCGAGGCCATCGACGCCGGCGGCTCCACGCTGCGGGATTATCACCAGGCGGACGGGTCCCTCGGCTATTTTCAACATTCGTTTGCAGTCTATGGCCGGGAGGGGCAAAGTTGCGCGCGGCCCGGCTGCGGCGGCACCGTCCGGCGGATCGTCCAGACCGGGCGATCGACCTTCTACTGCCCGCGATGCCAGCGCTGAGACGGCGCGGTCGCGAGGCCCGATCCATCCAAGACACCGCATTCGCGACGGGGACATATGGGGACTGCCGACATGTCGTACGAGAACATCATTGCCGAGACCAAGGGGAAGGTGGGGCTGATCACGCTGCACCGGCCCGACGCGCTCAACGCGCTGAACGGCACGCTCATCGCGGAGCTCGGCCAGGCGCTCGACGGCTTCGAGGCCGACGCCAAGATCGGCTGCATCGTCATCACCGGCAGCGAGAAGGCCTTCGCCGCCGGCGCCGACATCAAGGAGATGCAGCCCAAGACCTATATCGGCGCCTATAAGGAAGACTTCATCGCCGAATGGGACCGGGTGGCGCGCTGCCGCAAGCCGGTGATCGCGGCGGTGGCGGGGTATGCCCTCGGTGGCGGCTGCGAGCTGGCGCTGATGTGCGATTTCGTCCTGGCCGCCGATACGGCCGTCTTCGGGCAGCCCGAGATCAATCTGGGCGTCATGCCGGGGGCCGGCGGCACCCAGCGCCTGACGCGCATCGTGGGCAAGTCGAAGGCCATGGAGATGTGCCTCACGGGCCGCCAGATGCATGCGGAAGAGGCCGAGAGCTCCGGTCTTGTCAGCCGCGTGGTGCCCGCCAACGAGCTGGTGGACGAGGCGCTGAAGACGGCGGAGAAGATCGCCGCCCTCTCAAAGCCCGCGGTGATGATGGCCAAGGAATCCGTGAACCGCGCCTACGAGACGACCCTGGCCGAGGGCGTGCGCTTCGAGCGCCGCCTGTTCCAGGCCATGTTTGCCTCCGACGACCAGAAGGAAGGCATGCAGGCCTTCATCGACAAGCGCAAGGCGCAGTTCAAGGACAAGTAGGCAAGGGCGCGTGTGGGCAGGCGCAGGCCCAGTGGCGTCCGGGATTTGAGCGCTCCCTGTCCCCCATTGTCGTCATTGCCGGGCTTGACCC
>JAKSBI010000880.1 GCA_022361215.1 Hyphomicrobiales bacterium
AGGATATCCCAGAGCAGATACTGCCAGTTCAGCTTGCCCGACAGGTGCTCGTCCCATTTCCGGCGAATCGGCGCCGGGTCGAACAGGCCATCCTCGCCGAGCGCCTTGGGATCGAGCAGGCTCTCGCACCAATCGCGCAAGGGCCCGCGCAGCCACTCGTCGATGGGCATGCCGAAGCCCATCTTCGGGCGCTCCAGCAGACGTTCCGGCACGTGCTTGTAGAGGAGCTGGCGCAGCAGCCATTTGGTCTTGCCGTTGCGCACCTTGAAGCGGTGCGGCAGCCGCCAGGCGAGCTCCACCACCCGGTGATCCAGGATCGGCACCCGCGCCTCCAGCGAGACGGCCATGCTGGCGCGGTCGATCTTTGTCAGAATGTCGTCAGGCAGATAGGTCAGCGTGTCGAGATACTGCATGCGCGCGATGAACGCGGGCACGACCTCGCGCACGCCGTCGTCCCAGACCAGGCCCCGCGGCTCCGTCGCGCCCAGGACCACGGCCTCCGGCTCGGTCCAGTGGCTGACGAGCTGGCGATAGAAGGCGTCCTCGTCCTTGTCCAGAACCGTCGCCAGCTTGTGCAGCTTGTCGCCGGCCACGCGCGGCCGCACGCGCGCCGGCGCCAAGAGAAAGATCTTGTCCCAGGCCCTGGGCGACAGCAGGCGCAGCCCCCGCGCCCCGGCACGGCGCAGAGCCATCGGGAAGCGCGCCAGCTGCCGCTGGTGGGTGGCAGCGAAGACATAGCGGTTGTAGCCCGCGAACAGCTCGTCGCCGCCGTCTCCCGACAACGCCACGGTAACGTGGTCGCGGATGATCCGCGAGACCAGGAAGGTCGGGATCTGGGAGGAATCCGCAAAGGGCTCGTCGTACATCGCCGGCAGCATCGGGATGACGTCGCGCGCCTCCTCGGCCGTCACATACTGCTCGGTGTGGTCCGTCCCCAGATGCGCGGCCACCTTTTTGGCGTGCCGGGCCTCGTTGTAGCGCTCGTCGTGAAAGCCGATCGAGAAGGTGCGCACCGGCCGGTCGCTGGCCGCCTGCATCAGGGCCACGACGGCGGAGGAATCGATGCCGCCCGAGAGGAAGGCGCCGAGCGGCACGTCCGACACCATGCGCCGCTTCACCGCGTCGCCGAGCAGCCGCTCCAGCTCCGCGAGCGCTTCGTCGTCGGAGACGTCGAGGACATCCGCCCGCCCGCGCCGCGCCGCGTCCGCCAGCGACCAATAGGCCCGGACCTCGGCCGTGCCGTCGGCGCGGACCTCGACGAGCTTGCCGGGCTCCAGCTTCCGGATGCCGCGATAGATGCTGTGGGGCGCCGGAATGCAGTTGTGCCGGAGATAGGCGGCGACCGCATCCAGGTCGATCTCCGGCTGCCAATCGGGCAGCGCCCGCAGCGCCTTCAGCTCCGATCCGAACATCAGGCGGCCGTTCCGCCGGCCCCAGTAAAGCGGTTTGATGCCAAGCCGGTCGCGCACCAGGGTCAGCCGCCGCTCGAGCGCGTCCCAGGCGGCGAAGGCGAACATGCCGATCAGACGCTTCACCGTCGCCTCCACGCCCCAGGCCGCGCAGCCCTCCACGATCACCTCGGTGTCCGAATGGCCGCGGAACCGGCGGCCGGCCGCCTCCAGCTCGGCTCTCAGCTCGGGCGCGTTGTAGACCTCGCCATTATAGGTGATGACGAAGCGGCCGCAGCCGGAGCGCATGGGCTGCGCGCCGGCGGGGCTCAGATCGATGATCGACAGCCGCGTGTGGCCGAAGGCGACACCGGCCTCCGCGTCGGCCCAGACGTCGCTGCCGTCGGGGCCGCGATGGTGCAGCGTCCGGGCCATGGCGCCGGCCAGCGCCTTGAGCGCCTCCGCGTCCAGCCGCGGTTCGGTGTCGAAGAAACCGGCTATGCCGCACATGGGTCCAACCGTTCGCCCGCTCCCGCGCCCCGGATCGGCCGGGCGCGGATGTCAAGATCGTGCCGCGCAGACCTACCACGGCGCAGGATCGGAACATAGGATGACACGTGCGGGCCGCGACGGGCCCGCGAGACGTCATTGGTTTCAACGGGAAACGGGAAGCGCATGAGCCGCGATTTCAGCCCGGACGACGCGCGCCGCTACTACGACTGTCACGTCGCGCTGCAGGACCGGCAGGGCTGGTACGAGGACGCCGCCCTGGCGGCGCTGACCGCGGCCGGGGACTTCGGCACGGCCGCCACCGTCGTCGAGCTGGGCTGCGGCACCGGCCGGTTCGCCGAGCTGCTGCTGGCGCGGCACCTGAACGAAGAGGCCCGATATGTCGGGCTCGACATCAGCGGCGCCATGCTGGACCGCGCCGCGCAGCGGCTGGCTCCGTTCGCCGGCCGCGTTCAGCTCGTTCAGGCGGACGGGACAAGGGGCCTGCCCGTGCGCACCGGCGGCGCCGACCGCTTCGTCGCGACCTATGTCATGGATCTGTTGCCGGGGGACGCGGCGGATGTCGTCATGGCCGAAGCGCACCGCATCCTGCCCGCCGGCGGCCTGCTCTCGGCCGCCAGCCTCACGCGCGCGTCCCGGGGCCTGAGGGCCGGCCTGGTCGCCCGGCTCTGGGCGGCCATTCACCGGCTGGCGCCGGGCTCGGTCGGCGGCTGTCGGCCGGTCCGGCTCGCGCCTCTGCTGCGGCCGGCGGACTGGGACCCGGTGCACCACGACGTGGTGACGTCCTTCAGCGTGCCCTCCGAGGTCCTGGTCGCGCGGCGGCGCTAAAGCATGTCTCCCGAAAGTGGATACCGGTTTCGGGAAAAGACATGCTCTAGAGCTGGAGACCGGGCCTCATGCGGCGGGCTTGTCGCCGAAGGCCTGATCGAAGACGTATTTCGGCAGCTCCTCGCGGGTGATCCCGCGCCGCTCCAGGTCCGCATCCGACAGCAGCGAGAGGCTGTCGTAGAGATGGGCGGCATACCTCGCCCGCACATAATCCTGCATGAAGCGGGTGACCCAGGCCAAGATCGCCGCGAACGGCCGGGCGCCGTAGCCATGCGGCTTGTCCGGAATATGGGAATAGGACGCCGAGGCAGAATTCACAGTCATCACGCGATCTCCTCTGATGTTCGACAAAAGTCCTATCTCGCTATATGCGCGTCCTCTTGCTGCAATGCAACACGAATTGCTGCGGCGCATAACAGCCATGCGAAAACAGCATGTGCCGGCGCCAAGCGTCTGAAATGTTAAGATTTTTTAACGATCGGCCAAAACCGCGGGCGACACTTGACGGTGTCGCCCGCGGCCTTGGCTCTAAAATCGATTCGCCTACGGATCTTACGGTGCCGGCGAAGCGCGGCGGCGATCAGTGCCGCTGCTTCAGCGAGCGGTAGACGCTGGCCAGCACCGTCGCCGCCCCGCCCAGGAGCAGCGCCAGGCCGATGGGCCGGCTGAGATAGCCGGTGAGGTCGTAATGCAGCATCTGCATGGCCTGCGCGAAGGTCTGCTCGCCGATCTTGCCGAGGATCAGGCCGAGCACGATGCCGGGCACCGCATAGCCGGACCGGCGCAGGAAGAAGCCGGCGATGCCGGCGATGAACATGACGATAACGTCGACCACGAGGCCGCGCACCGCGTAGGCCCCCACGGTCGCCATCAGCAGGATCACCGGCGCCAGGAAGTGGAACGGCACGCGCAGCAGGTGCACCACCGTCTTGGTCTGCAGCCAGCCCAGGAAGAAGATGGCGATGTTGGCGAAGAACATGGCCGCGAACACCACCCAGATCAGGTCGGCGGAGTTGATGAAGACCAGCGGCCCCGGCTCCATGTCGTGCATCTGGAAGACGCCGACCATCATGGCCGTGAGCGCGCCGCCCGGCAGCCCGAGCGCCAGGAGCGGGATCATGGCGGCGCCGGTGGCCGCGTTGTTCGCCGTCTCCGAGGACACCACGCCCTCAAGCGCGCCCTTGCCGAAGCGGGAGCGGTCCCGCGCCCAGCGCACCGCCTCGTTGTAGCCCATGAAGGCCGCCAGCGTGGCGCCGATGCCCGGCAGGATGCCGCAGAAGAAGCCGATCAGAACCGAGCGGACGACGGCGAACTTCAGCTTCCAGAACTCGAGGAAGGTGGGGAAGTCGAGATTGACCTTCGGCGCCTCGAAGGTGCCCTTCGCCTTCTCCTCCGCCTGGATGAAAACCTCCGAGACGGCGAAGAAGCCCAGGATCGTCGGGATGAAGTGGATGCCGGCGAGCAGATAGGGAAAGCCGAAATCGTAGCGCTCGATGCCGCCGACCGGGTCTATGCCGACCAGCGCCAGGGTCAGGCCGATCATCACCGACAGCCAGCCCTTCCAGAGCGTCGAGGCGCCGACCGAGGAGGCCACCGCGAGCCCGAAAAACACCAGCGCGAAGATCTCCGGCGGCCCGAAATTGGAGATGGCCCAGTTGGCGATCGGCTCGGTCGCGAACATCATCAGGAGCGCCGAGCAGGTGCCGCCGAAGGCCGAGCAGAGCACGGCCGCACCCACCGCCTTGCCCGCCAGCCCCTTGCGCGTCATCGGATAGCCGTCGAACGCAGTCGGCGCGTTCTCCGGTGCGCCGGGGATGTTGAACAGGATGGCCGTGATCGCCCCGCCGAAGACGCCGGCGCAGTAGATCACCGAGAACAGCATGATGCCGTCGCTGGCCGAGAGGTTGGCCGTGAACGGCAGCAGGATC
>JAKSBI010000874.1 GCA_022361215.1 Hyphomicrobiales bacterium
CGGTCCGGCTGGAGCTTTGCGCGCGCCGGAGCGGGCGAGGCGGCGCGCCATGGATGAGATCGTCCGCCATGCCCGCGAGCGCATCGACAAGGGCTCGAAGAGCTTCGCCGTCGCCGCGCGGCTGTTCCAGCCGGCAGTGCGCGACGACGCTTTCATGCTCTATGCCTGGTGCCGCCATTGCGACGACCTGATCGACGATCAGGAGCTGGGCTTCGCGCGGGCGCCCGATGCCGCGACGACGCCGGCCGAGCGGCTGGCGGAGCTGCGGGAGCAGACCCGCCGCGCCATGGCGGGCGAAGCGGAGCACCCGGTCTTCGTAGCGCTCTCGCGCGTGGTCGCCAGGCACCGCATCCCCGAGCGCCATCCCCTGGAGCTGCTGGACGGCTTCGCCATGGACGTGGAGGGGCGGCGCTACCGCAGCCTCGACGACACGCTCGCCTATTGCTACCACGTGGCCGGCGTCGTCGGCGTCATGATGGCCATGATCATGGGGCCTCGCGACCGGGCCACGCTGAACCGGGCCTCGGATCTCGGCATCGCCTTCCAGCTCACCAACATCGCCCGCGACGTCATGGAGGACGCCGCGAGTGGCCGCGTCTATCTGCCCGAGGACTGGCTCGAAGGAGAGGGCGTGCCGGTGTCGGAGGTCGCGGACGCCAAGCATCGCGCCGGCGTCTTCCGGGTCGTGGCGCGCCTGCTCGACGTGGCGGACGACTACTACGCCTCCTCGTCCTACGGGGTGTCACGGCTGCCGTTCCGCTCGGCCTGGGCCATCTGCGCCGCCCGGCGCGTCTATCGCGACATCGGCCAGGTGGTGCGGGAGAGGGGCCCCGAGGCCTGGGACAGCCGCGCCGTCGTCGGCACCGGCCGTAAGCTCGCCGGCGTCGGCCTGGGCGCAGCCGCGGCGGCTCGCGCCGCCACCCTCGGCCGTTATGCGCGACCCCCGGCGCGGACCGACCTCTGGACCCACCCGGATCTCGGAGCCTGAGGTGGGGGCCATGGCCACGACGATCCCCTCCGACGCCGGGCTCGCCGTCATCGACGTTCAGGCCCGCCTCGTGCCCGCGATCGCCGGGAACGCGGCGCTGCTGGCCAATGTGCGGCGCCTGATCGAGGCCGCCGGGCTTTTGGGGCTTCCCGTCTGCGCCACCGAGCAGAACCCGGCCGGCCTCGGCCCGAGCGTGCCCGATCTGCTGCCGCCGGAGGTCCCCGTCTTCGAGAAGGCCACCTTCGACTCCACCCATGTGGAGGCCTTCGCCGACTGGTGCGCGGCGCGCTCCGGCATCGTGGTTTGCGGCATGGAGGCCCATGTCTGCCTGCTGCAGACCGTGCTGGGGCTCATGGCGTCGAAACAGCCCGTGTTCGTGGTCCGCGACGCCGTCGGCTCGCGCAAGACGTCCGACCGCGACGCCGCCATCGCGCGCATGCGCGCCGCGGGCGCCGCGCTGGTGACCACGGAGATGGTGCTGTTCGAGTGGCTCGGCAGCTCGGACCATCCGCGCTTCCGGGAGGTCCTGCGGCTCGTCAAGTGAGGCCGCGAGCGGCCCGTCAGGCGTCGGCGCGGGACTTCAGCTCCGCGGCGAGCTTCTCCGGCCGCGGCGCATAGAGAAACCCGAACGAGACCGCGCCCTCCTTCGTCTCCAGGGCGTGGTGCAGGCGGTGCGCCTGATAGATGCGCTGCAAATAGCCGCTGCGCGGCACGAAGACGTGGGCGACGCGGTGATGCACCAGCACGTCGTGCACCAGAAAATACATCAGCCCGTAGGCGGCCATGCCGAGCCCGACGAAGGCCAGCACCGGCGTGCCGTTCACGCCAAGATAGATCAGCGCCATGGAGATCAGCGCGAAGAAGACCCCGAACAGGTCGTTCAGCTCGAACAGGCCCTTCCGCTCCCGGTGGTGGGACTCGTGCAGGACCCAGAGCCAGCCATGCATCACATATTTGTGCATGGCCCACGCCACCCCCTCCATCCCGAAGAAAGTGGCGAGGAAAACGCCTGTATAGAGAAGCCAGTCAGCCATGGCGCATTGACGCGTCGTGCCACGGGGAAAGTCAAGGCCGGCAGGGTGCGGCCTGGCGTCCGCCGCCGGGTGATCCGGCCGGCGGGCGAGGCCGTAAAGCAACGAACATCGGTAAGAACGCAACGGCCATGCGTGGCTGCCCCGGCTCTGCAAGCGGCGGGTGCCCCGGACAGGAAGAGACCTCCACGATGCACACGCTATCGACCCTCTTTGCCGTCCTGACGGTCTATTGCGGCAGCCTCTTGGTCGCCGCCTGGTCTTTCACCGGCTTCAAGCTGGAGCCGACCGGCTTCGGCTCGCCCGTCGCGGCGACGGTCGCGCCCGCTACCACGAAGCGGGCGACGCCCGTGACCCGCTGGCGTCCGGCGATCCGCGAGCGGGGCTACGATTACGCCCATGACGATACGTTCGATCTCGGCGACGAGGTCGAGGCAGAGCCCGCGCCCGCGCCCGCCGCGCCGCCGGCGCCGCGCCGCATCGTCGGCTACGAGGCCGCCAAGGGCACGCGCCTCTGACCGGGTCCGTCCCGCGCGCCAGCGTTGTCGCGCATTCGCCGGCCGCGTCGGTCATGGCGCAGCGCTTCCGACATCGGTAATGTGACACACCGGTGTCAGGGAGGGTGACATGCGCGACAGGGCCTTCGTCGACCGTCTGAATGCGATCCTCGGCGCCCGCAACGTGCTGACCGGGCCCCGCGCCACGGAGCGCTACCGCAAGGGCTTCCGCTCCGGCGAGGGCGAGGCCCTGGCGGTCGTCTTTCCACAAAGCCTGATGGATCTCTGGCGCGTGGTGGAGGCCTGCGTCGCGGCGGAAAAGATCGTCATCATGCAGGCCGCCAACACCGGGCTCACCGAGGGCTCGACCCCGAGCGGGTCCTACGACCGGGACGTGATCGTCGTCAGCACCCTCGCGCTCGACAAGATCCACCTCCTGAAGGGCGGCGAGCAGGTCGTGGCGCTGCCGGGGGCAACGCTCTACACGCTGGAGCGGCTCCTGAAGCCCCTCGACCGCGCGCCCCATTCCGAGATCGGCTCGTCCTGCATCGGTGCCTCCGTGATCGGCGGCATCTGCAACAACTCGGGCGGCGCCCTGGTGCAGAGGGGACCGGCCTACACCGAGCTCGCGCTTTACGCTCAGCGCCTGGCCGACGGCTCGCTCACGCTCGTCAACAATCTCGGCATCGACCTGGGCACCACGCCCGAGGAGATCCTGACGCGGCTGGAGAAGGGCGACTTCGCGGACGCCGATGTCCAGAACGCCGACAAGCCGGCGTCCGACCACGGCTATGCCGAGCGGGTACGGGACGTGAGCGCGGCGACGCCCGCGCGCTACAACGCCGATCCCCGCCGCCTGCACGAGGCCTCGGGCTGCGCCGGCAAGCTCGCGGTCTTCGCCGTCCGGCTCGACACCTTCCCGGAGGTGGAGGAAAGCGAGGTCTACTATATCGGCGCCAACGACCCGGCGACGCTGACGGAGCTGCGCCGCCGTATCCTCACCGAGATGCACGAGCTGCCGATCCTGGCCGAGTACATGCACCGCGAGATCTTCGACATCGCGGAGGTCTACGGCAAGGACACCTTCCTGATGATCGACTGGTTCGGCACCGACCGGCTGCCCTTCTTCTTCACCATGAAGGGCCGCGTCGACGCCATCGCCAAGCGCCTGCCGCTGGTGCCCGATCACCTGACCGACTGGGTCATGCAGCTCTTTTCGAGATGCGCGCCGTCGCATCTGCCGAAACGTCTGAAGGCCTACCGCGACGCCTATGAGCACCATCTGATCCTGAAAGTCGGCGGCGAGGGCATCGGCGAGGCGGAGGTGCTGCTCGAGCGCCTCTTCGCCGATGGCGACGGGGCCTATTTCAAGTGCACGGAGGCCGAAGGCGCCAAGGCCCTGCTGCACCGCTTCGCCGCGGCGGGCGCCGCCGTGCGCTACGCCGCCATTCACACGTCCAAGGTCGAGGACATCCTGGCCCTCGACATCGCCTTGCGCCGCAACGACGCCGACTGGATGGAGACCCTGCCGGAAGAGATCGCGCAGCACCTCCTCGGCCGGCTCTACTACGGCCACTTCCTCTGCCACGTTTTCCACCAGGACTACATTGTCAAGAAGGGCGCGGACGTGCGCCTCCTGAAGGCCCAGATGCTGGAGCTGCTCGACGGCCGCGGCGCCGAATACCCGGCCGAGCACAATGTCGGCCACCTCTACGAGGCCAAGCCGGCCTTGCGCGACTTCTACCGCGC
>JAKSBI010000663.1 GCA_022361215.1 Hyphomicrobiales bacterium
GGGATGAAGGCCACGTTGATGAGCACGGCGAACAGGTTGGCGGCGTAGAGGCTGGCGATCAGGCCCCAGACGAACTCCTTGTGCTCGGTGAAGAGCAGCGGGCCGGGCTCGAGGCCCCAGATCACCATGCCGCCGAGCAGGATCGCCGTGGTCGGCGAGCCCGGGATGCCGAGCGTCAGCATGGGCAGCATGGAGCCGGTGCTGGCGGCGTTGTTGGCGGCCTCGGGCGCGGCCACGCCTTCCACCGCGCCCTTGCCGAACTTCTCCGGCTCGCGGGAGATCTGCTTGGCCACGCCATAGGCCATGAGCGAGCCGGGCGTGGCGCCCGCCGCCGGCAGGATGCCCACGAAATAGCCCAGGAACGAGCCCATCACCGTGGTCTTCCAGGTGCGCAGGATATCCCTCAGGTTCTGCATGGTCCGGGCCACGGAGATGGTGGCCTCGGACAGCATGGAGCGGCCGCCCGCCTTGACCTGCTCCTCCACCGTCCAGAGCATCTCGCCGATACCGTAGATGCCGATGGCGAGCACCAGGAAGTTCACGCCGTGCAGAAAGCCTGGCAGGTCCATGAAGATCAGCCGCGGCTCGCCGCTGACGATGTCGAGGCCGACGGCGCTCAGCACCAGGCCGATGCAGATCGAGAAGATCGTCTTCGGAATGTCGTCGCCGCCGAGCCCGACGAAGGTCGCGAAGGCGAGCATCATCAGGGCGAACTCTTCCGGCGCGCCGAAGACCAGCGCCACGTGAGCCAGCGGCGGGGCGAAGAACGTAAACAGCACCACCGAGATGGTGCCGCCCACGAAGGAGGCGACGGCGGCGGTGGTCAGGGCCTTGTCCGCCAGGCCCTGCTTGGCCAGCGGCCGGCCGTCGAAGGTGGTCGCCACGGCGGTGGAGGCGCCCGGGATGCCCAGCATGACCGAGCTGATGGCGCCGCCATACATGGCGCCGTAATAGATCGCGGCCAGGAAGATCACGGCGCCGGTCGGCGGCACCAGGAAGGTGAGGGGCAGCAGGATGGCCACGCCGTTGACCGAGCCCAGCCCCGGCATGGCGCCGATGAAGAGGCCGATGGTGCAGCCGATCAGCACCAGCCCCAGATTGAGCGGCTGAAAGGCGACGGCGAAGCCGTCCGCGAGGAGACCGAGGATTTCCATCATGGTCGTGTCTCAGTGCTGTCCATTCGGTCGAAAGCCTTCCGGCGCGAGGGGCCGGCAGCGGTAGGGTCCGGGGTCACAGGAAGATCCTGTAGAGCGGATAGAAGGCCGGCTCCGTGTATCCCTTGGGCAAGATGATCTTCAGGGCGATCTCGAAGAAGAAGAACGCGGCCACGGGCGCGATGACGGCGGTCGCCGCAGTCAGCGTCCAGGTGTGGTTTCCGAGAAAGCGGATGTAGAAGATCAGGAAGAGCGGCAGGGCCCCGTAGACGCCGATGACGTGGAACAGCGCGACCGTGATCGTGAGGGAGCCGGCGACGAGCGAGACGTCGATCAGCGTCTGCCGGTCCATATAGACCTCGGTCGACTGGGAGAGGGGGCTCTTGCCCCGCACCCACTGCAAGATCAGCCAGAGGCAGCAGAGCAGCATGATGAAGGCCAGCCAGAAGGGCCAGGCGCCGCCGCCGGGGCCTTCCTCGGGGATCCAGCCGATCTCGAGCTCGGCGCTCTTCCACATCAGGTATAGGGAGAAGATCCCCATCACCACGGCCATGACCAGTTCCGCCAGGCGCATGATCGAGACCTCCCCCCTTGACCTGAGCGCTTCCCGACGGGCTAGCCTTTGATGGCGCCCATCTTCTTCAGCATCTCGCGGTGGACCTCACGCTCGTTGAGCCAGTAGTCCATCAGTGCCTGGCCGGTGAGCATGTCGCCCTGCAGGCTCTTCGTCTTGCGGTAGGTCTGCCACTCTTCGGAGGCGAACACCTTCTGGAAGAGGCCGGTGTAGTAGGCCGCCGCCTCCTTGCTCATGCCGGGGGCGCCCACGACGGTGCGCTGCATGAGGTAGACGAACTCCTTGCCCAGTTCCTTGAAGGTGGGGGCCTTCGGGAACAGCGGCAGGCGCGCGGGCGTGAAGGCCGCCAGTGGCTTGGTGGTGCCCGCCTCGTAGAAGCCGAGCTGCTCGGACGGGTTGTTCACGGTCGAGTCCGCGTTCTTGCCGGCGAGCTGCTTGGCGACCTTGCCGCCGCCCTTGAAGGGCACGTACTTCATGTTGAGGTCGTAGGCCGAGTTCAGGAAATCGGTCAGCAGGTTGTCTTCCGAGTTCTTGCCCGTGCCGGCCATGATCCAGTCCCGGCCCTTGGCCTTGGCCGCCTTCACGAACTCCTCGATGTTGGTGATGTCCTTGCGGTCGGAATGGACCCAGAGCAGGAAGGTGTCCTCGGCCATGCGCGCGATCGGCGTGAACTTGGAGATGTCGATGCCCAGTTTGGTCTGGCGCAACGGCGTCGTGTAGAAACTGTTCAGGGTGAACATGATGACATGGTCGTCACCCTTCTTCTGGTTGTAGAGATAAGTCAGCGCCTCGGCTCCGGTGCCGCCGGCCTTGTTGATCGGCGTGAACGGCACGCCCGCCATCTTGTGCTTGGCGATGATGCTCTGCATCAGGCGCACGGCCTTGTCGGCGCCGCCGCCCTTGCCGGCCATGACGATGAACTCGACCGGCTTCTTCGGCTCCCAACCGGCCGCGGCCGGCTGCGGCATGGCAATAGCCGCAAGTCCAAGCCCGACGATCAGGCCAAGACTCGGAATCCTACATCTGGATGAAATCATAAGCTCCTCCCTTGATTTCGGGCGCAGATGCGCCCCAAAACTCTATACCGTCATTATTCGCTCCATAAGATGGCGCGAAAAAGAAGATGTTGCGCCGGACCGGTGACGGATTTTTTTTGGTATTTGGTCTTTTGTATACCAGTTTGGCTGGCGGCGCAATATGTCAAACCGGCGACAGCCGCACCGCGCGGCGGGCATACCGGCAATGCGCCGCCGAATGGGTAGCCGAGGCGGCCCATGCGTGGTATATGGTATCTGGCATACCAAGATAAGAGCGATCAGCTGTTACAGCAGACCTAATAGAGATCGCGCGCCCGGAGGGATATACACGGAGACGGTGGCCGCGAGCGGCATGAGACCGTCTCGGTCCTGCAATTCGGGGCACCAAGGGAGGTACCGGCGATGAACCTTCACGAGTTCCAGGCCAAGGACATCCTGGCGGGCTACGGCCTTTCGGTTCCGGCCGGAGCGGTCGCAGAGAGCGCCGACGACGCGGTGGCGGCCGCGCGCAAGATCGCGGCGGCGCGCTTTGCCGTGAAGGCGCAGGTGCATGCGGGCGGCCGGGGCCGCGCCGGCGGCGTGCGCATGGTCGAGTCCTACGATGCGGTCCGCGCCGCGGCGGAAGAGCTGCTCGGCACCCGGCTCGTCACCGAGCAGACCGGCGCCGCGGGCCGCGCCGTCAGAAAGGTCTATGTGGAGGCCGCGGTCGAGGCCGAGCACGTGCTCTATGTGGCCGTGCTCGTCAACCGCGACCAGGGTGCCGTCTCCCTGATCGGCGCCAAGGCCGGCGGCGAGGACATCGAGGAGCGTGCGGCGCGCAATCCGGGCATCATCGAGGAGCTGCTGCTGGCGCCGGACGGCACGGCCCGCGCTGCGGATTTCAACGCGTTCGCGCGCCGGCTGGGCCTGAAAGGCGATCTGGCCAAGGAGGCGGGGACGCTCTTCAAGTCCCTGACCAGGGCCTTCGTCGAGCTCGACGCCAGCCTGATCGAGATTAACCCGCTGGCCGTGATGGCCGGCGACGATCTGCTGGCGCTGGATGTCAAGATGGTCCTCGACGACAACGCGCTCTTCCGGCATGGCGAGCTGGACGGGCTCAGGGACGTGGACGAGCTCGACCCGGTCGAGCTGAAGGCCCAGGAATCCGAGATCAACTACGTGCAGATGGACGGCGATATCGGCGTCGTGGTGAACGGCGCCGGGCTGGCGCTCGCCACGCTCGATCTCTTGCGCGATGCCGGCGGCGCGCCCGCCAACTTCATGGACATCCGCACCACCGCGACCAGCCTCGACATCGCGCGCGGCTTCGACCTGCTGCTGGAGAACGACACTGTGCGGGCCGTGCTGGTGAACGTTCACGGCGGCGGCCTGCAGCGTTGCGACACGGTCGCCGAGGGCATCGGCATCGCCATGAAGCGCAGCGGCCGGGCGCGCCCGATCGTGCTGCGCTTCGCGGGCAACAACGCCGATTTCGGGCGCACGCTGCTGGACAATTACGGCGTTGCCTACACGCAGGCGGCGGACATGGCGGACGCTGTCGACAGGGTCACGGCGCTGGTGCGCCAGGAGGCGGCGTGATGGCTATTCTGGTCGGAGCGCAGACCAAGGCCATCTGCCAGGGCCTGACCGGGCGGATCGGCTCCTACTATGCCGAGCGCGCCATCGCCTACGGCACCAACCTGGTGGCCGGCGTCAGGCCGGGCAAGGGCGGCACGCGCCATCTCGATCGGCCGATCTTCGACACCGTGGCCGAGGCCATGGCCGAGACCGGCGGCAATGCGAGCCTCGTCTTCGTGCCGCCGGCGAACGCCGCCGACGCCATCGTCGAGGCCATCGAGGCCGAGATGCCGCTCGTCGTCTGCGTGACCGAGCGGGTGCCCGTGCTCGACATGGTGCGCGTCAAGGATGCGCTGAAGGGGACCGAGACGAAACTGGTCGGCCCGAACTCGCAAGGCGTGCTGTCGCCCGGCCTCTCCAAGCTCGGCGTGATGTCGACCGTGCACGAGCGCCAGGGCCGCATCGGCATCGTCTCGCGCTCGGCGACGCTGACCAGCGAGATCGTGGCGCAGACCAGCGCCGCCGGCCTCGGCCAGTCGACCACCGTCGGCATCGGCGGCGACCCGGTTCACGGCATCGGCTTCGTGGACTGCCTGGAGCTCTTCATGAAGGACCCGGGCACCGACGGCATCATCCTGATCGGCGAGATCGGCGGCAGCGAGGAGGTGCTGGCGGCGGACTACCTGAAATCCAGCGGCGCGAGCAAGCCTGTCGTCGCGCTCATCGCCGGCCGTCACGCGCCGCAGGAGCAGCGCATGGGCCATGCCGGCACCATCACCATGTTCGGCCGGGGCGACGCCGAGACCAAGATCGCCGCGTTGCGCGAGGCGGGGGCCCATATCGCGCCGAACGCCACACGGGTCGCCGCAACCATGCAAGGGGCACTTCAGTAAGAGCTTCATGAACGACATGTCACGGGGCGGCAAGGGCCGCAAGATTCACCCCGGATCGGGCCGGCGCAAGGCGCCGATCTTTCCGAAGGGCCGGCTGCTGGCGCAGGAGGATGCGGAGGCGGTCCGCGATCTGCTGGGCGATCGCCCGCGCCAGCGGGACATGCTGATCGAGTATCTGCATCTGATCCAGGACAGCCAGGGCTGCCTGCCGGCGGGCCATCTGCAGGCGCTCGGCGACGAGCTGAAGATGCCCATGGCCGAGGTCTACGAGGTGGCCTCGTTCTACGCCCATTTCGACATCGTGCGCGACGGCGAGGACCGGCCCGCGCCGGTGACCGTCCGGGTCTGCGAGTCGCTGAGCTGCATGCTCGCCGGCGCCGAGGAGCTGATCGCCGCGCTCGAGGCGAAGGCGCTCCCCGACGTCCGCGTGGTGCGCGCGCCCTGCATGGGCCGCTGCGACACCGCGCCGGTCTGCGAGGCCGGGCACCGGCATCTCGACCATGTGACGGCCGACGCTGTCGCCGCGGCCGTCGCGGCCGGTGACCTGCATGCGGAAGTTCCGGACTATCGCGACTTCGACGCCTATCGCGCCGATGGCGGCTACGCCGTGCTGGAGAGCTGCACGAAAGGCGAGCGCACGGTCGAGCAGGTCATCGAGACGCTCTCGGACGGCGGCCTGCGCGGTCTCGGCGGCGCCGGCTTCCCCACGGGCCGCAAGTGGCAGTTCGTGCGCGCCGAGGCCAAGCCGCGGCTGATGGCCATCAATGGCGACGAGGGCGAGCCCGGCACCTTCAAGGACCGCTACTATCTGGAGCGCAACCCGCACAAGTTCCTGGAAGGTATGCTGATCGGCGCCTGGGCGGTGGAGGCCGAGGCGGTCTACATCTATCTGCGCGACGAGTATCCGGCCTGCCGCGAGATCCTTTTGAAGGAGATTGCGCGGGTGGAGGCGGCAGGGCTTTCGGACCACACAAAGATCCATCTCCGCCGCGGCGCCGGCGCCTATATCTGCGGCGAAGAGTCCGCCATGATCGAGTCCATCGAGGGCAAGCGCGGCCTGCCGCGCCACCGCCCGCCCTATGTGGCCCAGGTCGGCATCTTCGACCGCCCCACGCTGGTGAACAATGTGGAGACGCTCTACTGGGTGCCGGAGATCCTGGAGAAGGGCGCCGACTGGTTCGCCTCCCAGGGCAAGAGCGGCGCCAAGGGCTTCAGGAGCTATTCGGTCTCGGGCCGGGTCAAGGAGCCGGGCGTGAAGCTGGCGCCGGCGGGCACCACGGCCCGCGAGCTGGTCGAGGCGTTCTGCGGCGGCATGGTCGATGGCCACACCTTCAAAGGGTATCTGCCGGGCGGGGCCTCGGGCGGCATTCTGCCTGAATCGATGGCGGACCTGCCGCTGGAGTTCGGCGCCTTGGAGGAGCATGGCTGCTTCGTCGGCTCCCACGCCGTCGTCATCCTGTCGGACAAGGACGACATGAAGGCGGTGGCCCTCAATCTGATGAAGTTCTTCGAGGACGAAAGCTGCGGCCAGTGCACGCCCTGCCGGAACGGCACCGAGAAGGCGGTACATCTTATGTCAAACGGATCGTGGGACCCTGACATGCTCGAAGACCTGGCGGAAGTGATGCGCGAGGCGTCGATCTGCGGCCTGGGACAGGCCGCGCCGAACCCGCTCGCATCGGTGCTCAAATTCTTTCCGGAGGACGTGCG
Source organism: Hyphomicrobiales bacterium (assembly GCA_022361215.1). Taxonomy (GTDB): domain Bacteria; phylum Pseudomonadota; class Alphaproteobacteria; order Rhizobiales; family Methyloligellaceae; genus JAKSBI01. Next base: position 6,926 of record JAKSBI010000663.1, read on the forward strand.
ATGAGCGACCGGATCACGTTTCAGCTCGACGGCAAGCAAGTCGAGGCGGAACCCGGCGAGACGATCTGGCAGGTGGCGGAGCGCGAGGGCGTGACCATCCCGCATCTCTGCTGGCTGCCCGAGCCCGGCTATCGGGCGGACGGCAACTGCCGCGCCTGCATGGTCGAGATCGAGGGCGAGCGCACGCTCGCGGCCTCCTGTATCCGCGAGCCCTCCGAGGGCATGACCGTGATCACCGGCTCGGAGCGGGCGCGCAAGTCCCGTGAGATGGTGTTCGAGCTGCTGCTGGCCGACCAGCCGAAGCGCGACGTGGCGCACGATTCCAAGTCCCGCTTCTGGAGCTGGGTCGACGATATGGGCATCTCGCCCACCAGCCGCTTCCCCGAGCGTGTGCAGCCCGAGGCGGACATCACTCACGCCGCCATCGCCGTCAATCTCGACGCCTGCATCCACTGCAATCTCTGCGTCCGGGCCTGCCGCGAGGTGCAGGTGAACGACGTCATCGGCATGGCCTATCGCGGCCACGGCTCAAAGATCGTCTTCGACTTCGACGACGGCATGGGGGACTCCACCTGCGTCGCCTGCGGCGAATGCGTGCAGGCCTGCCCCACCGGCGCGCTGATGGAGGCCAACCTGCTGGACGAGGCCGGCGTGCGCACCGCGTTCGAGGACCGCTCCGTCGACACGCTCTGCCCCTATTGCGGCGTCGGCTGCCAGACCAAGGTGCACGTCAAGGACGACAAGATCCTCTACATCGACGGCCGCGACGGGCCGGCGAACAACAACCGGCTCTGCGTCAAGGGCCGTTTCGGCTTCGACTACGTGCAGCACCCGGACCGCCTGAAGGTGCCGCTCGTCCGCCGCGACGGCGTGCCGAAGGCGGGCGACATGGATCTGCCGCGCGAGGACATCATGAGCGTCTTTCGCGAGGCCACCTGGGAGGAAGCCCTCGACCGGGCGGCCTCGGGTCTCAAGACCGTGATCGACCGGGACGGCGGCTCGGCGCTCGCCGGCTTCGGCTCGGCCAAGTGCTCCAACGAGGAGGCCTATCTCTTCCAGAAGCTGGTGCGCCAGGGCTTCGGCACCAACAATGTGGACCACTGCACCCGGCTCTGCCACGCCTCGTCCGTGGCGGCGCTGATGGAGGGCGTCAACTCGGGCGCCGTGACCGCGCCGTTCACGGCGGCCAAGGACGCCGACTGCATCATCGTCATCGGCGCACGGCCCAGCGAGAACCATCCCGTGGCCGCCACCTTCCTGAAGAACGCCGTGAAGCAGGGCAAGGAGCTGATCGTCATCGACCCGCGCGGCCAGTGGCAGGGCCTGGCGCGCCACGCCAGCCATGTGCTGCAGTTCACCCCCGGCCGCGACGTCCCGCTCCTGAACGGCATGCTGCACACCATCATCGAGGAAGACCTCTACGACCGGCAGTACCTGCAGGCCCATACGGAAGGCTTCGAGGCGCTCAAGGAGAAGGTCAAGGAGTTCTCGCCGGAGAAGATGTCGGAGATCTGCGGCGTGCCGGCGGAGACCATCCGCGCGGTGGCGCGCACCTACGCCACCTCCCGGGCCTCCATCATCTTCTGGGGCATGGGCATCTCCCAGCACGTGCACGGCACCGACAACGCGCGCTGCCTGATCTCGCTCGCCCTGGTCACCGGCCATGTGGGGCGTCCGGGCACCGGGCTGCATCCCTTGCGCGGCCAGAACAACGTGCAGGGCGCCTCCGATGCCGGCCTGATCCCGATGGTGTTCCCGGACTACAAGCCCGTGGAGGACATGGAGATCCGCTCCGGTTACGAAGAGTTCTGGGGCAAGGAGCTGGACCCGAAGAATGGCCTGACCGTCGTCGAGATCATGGACGCCATCCTCGCCGACGAGATCAAGGCCATGTACATCCTGGGCGAGAACCCGGCCATGTCGGACCCGGACCAGGCCCATGCCCGCGCCGCGCTGGCCAGGCTGGAGCATCTGGTGGTGCAGGACATCTTTCTCACCGAGACCGCCTGGCATGCGGATGTGGTGCTGCCGGCCTCGGCCCATGCCGAGAAGTGGGGCACCTTCACCAACACCAACCGGGAGGTGCAGATCGCCCGGCCGGTGCTCGACCCGCCGGGCGGGGCGCGCCAGGACTGGGAGCTGGTGCAGGAGATCGCAAGGCGCATCGGCCTCGACTGGAGCTACAGCCATCCGAAGGACGTCTTCGCCGAGATGGGCGAGGTGATGCCGTCGCTTGACAACATCACCTGGGAGCGGCTGGAGCGCGAGGACGCGGTCACCTATCCCTGCGACGCGCCGGACAAGCCCGGCAACGAGATCATCTTCGCCACGGGCTTCCCGACCGCGAGCGGGCGGGCGCGCATCGTGCCGACCGATATCGTGCCCCCGGACGAGCTGCCCGACGACGCCTATCCCCTGGTGCTCTCCACGGGCCGCCTGCTGGAGCACTGGCACACGGGCGCCATGACGCGGCGCGCCTCGCGCCTCGACGCGCTGGAGCCCGAGGCGGTGGCGGCGCTCAACCGGCGGGAGCTTCAACGGCTCGGCATCGCGCCCGGCGACATGGTCAAGGTGACGACCCGGCGCGGCGAGATCACGCTGAAGGCGCGCCAGGACCGCGACGTGCCGGAGGGCATGGTGTTCATCCCCTTCTGCTTCGCCGAGGCCGCCGCCAACCTGCTGACCAACCCGCAGCTCGACCCCATGGGCAAGATCCCGGAGTTCAAGTTCTGCGCGGCGCGGGTGGAGCCGGTGGAGGCGACGGTAACGGCTGCGGCGGAGTGACGCCGGGCGAAATCGATCTCTCGATAAAGGGCCGGCGTCTGATAGATCGGACGCCGGCCTTTTCATGCATTGACACGTAAGCCGGCCCAAATGGCCGGAGCCCGCAGAGGGCAGGGGAGGGAGGACCATGAAAATCTGTATCTACGGCGCCGGCGCCGTCGGCGGCTATCTGGGCGTCATGCTGAAGCGCGCCGGCGCGGACGTCTCGCTGATCGCCCGCGGCGCCCATCTGAAGGCCATGACCGAGAACGGCCTGAAGCTCTTGATGGAGGGCGAGGAGCTGGTGGCCGAGATGCCGGCGACCGACGACCCGAAGACCCTCGGTCCCCAGGATACCGTGATCGTGGCGCTGAAGGCGCATCAGGCCTGGGAGGTGGCGGACCAGATGGTGCCGCTGCTCGGCCCCGACACTGCGGTGGTGACGGCGCAGAACGGCGTGCCCTGGTGGTACTTCTACGGCTTCGAGGGCCAGTACGCGAACCTGCGCATCGAGAGCGTCGATCCGGGCGACCGGCAGTGGAACGCCATCGGGCCGGAGCGCGCCATCGGCTGCACAGTCTACCCGGCGGCCGAGATCGTGGAACCCGGCGTCATCCGGCACATCTACGGCAACAAGTTCGGCCTCGGCGAGCCGACCCGGGAGGAGACGGACCGCGTGGTGCGTCTTTCCGAGCTGTTCGAGCAGGCGGGCCTGCGCGCGCCGGTGCTGCCCGAGATCCGCAACGACATCTGGCTGAAGCTCTGGGGCAATCTCTGCTTCAACCCGATCTCGGCGCTGACCCACGCCACCCTCGACGTGGTCGCCACCGATCCGGGTACGCGGGCGCTGGCGCGCAACATGATGCTGGAGGCCCAGCGCATCGGCCGGCGCATCGGCGTGCATTTCCGCGTCGACGTGGAGCGGCGCATCAACGGCGCCGCGCGCGTCGGCGCCCACCGCACCTCCATGCTGCAGGACCTCGACCGCGGCCGGCCGCTGGAGATCGACGCGCTCCTGACCTCCGTCCAGGAGATGGGTCGGCTGGTCGATGTCGACACGCCCTATATCGACAGCGTGCTGGCGCTCGTTCAGCAGATGGGCCGCGTCGCCGGCGTCTATCCGACCTTCCCGGAACCGGAGCCCGACGACGAGGTCCCGGAGATGAGCGTCGACTGAGGCGCGCGAGGCAGGGCGGTGTGGCGTCTCCCTCTCGGACGTCGCCGGCTTGATCCGCAGCCCCTGGGTGAAACCCGGCACCCCATGCGACCACCTGTCGGATGGTGGAGCCGGCGACAGAGCGGATAGAACTCCCCAAGGCTGCAAAATTGGATGCTGCGGTGCAAAATCATGACATTGCCATGCACAATGCACATGGCTGTCATGCGCCTTCATCGGTCAAATTCCCTGTTTTTTCAACCTATGGTCACTTGTGCAGCGCGAAAGAGTGCCTATATTGGTGGTACACGGTATACCAGAGCGAACCAGAGAGGCAGGGATCATGACCGCGAACGCGACCTTCGAGAGCACGTATCCGCGCTATCCCTTTGCGCCCCTCGTGCGTCTTGCGATCTGGATCGCGGCCCGGCTCAGCGCGCGCAGCGGCAAAGGCGCCGCGCGCGGCCATGGCCGCTTCGGCGGCCCGGCCGACCGGATCGCCACCGGCGCCGCCTGAGCGGCCTGCGATTTAAGACAGTGCCCGGCGTCGGCGGGCGCCGACGCGATACGAGTTTCCTTTCGTAGAAGTCTTACTTCCTCCCAAGACTTCTATCTCTGGGCCGGACCCCCAAAAAAGGGTCCGGCCCTTTTTTGATGGCTCGTTCGGCTGCCCGCCAAAGGGTTGGCTCCTTCGCCCGATTTCTGCAAACTGACGGTCCTGGCCTTAGGGCCCGTGCGATGAGGAGTGAAGGACATGGAACATCAGACGGCCGTGGTGGAGCTCGAGACCCAGGACGCGGCCGAGCGGCTGGCGCGCGTCGACCTCGCCGCCGCCCATCGTCTCTCCGTGCTGCACGGCTTCCACGAGGGCATCTTCAACCACCTCACCCTGACGGTGCCGGGCAAGACCGACCGCTACTACCAGATCCCCTTCGGCCTGCACTGGTCCGAGGTGACGGCGAGCTGCTTCATGGAAGTGGGCTACGACGGCGAGGTGCTGAAGGGCAGCGGTGAGGTGGAGCGCTCGTGTTATTGCATCCACGCGCCGATTCATCGCCTGGCGCCGCAGGCGGCCTGCGTGCTGCACACCCATATGCCCTTCGCCAGCGCGCTCTCGCGGCTGGAGGATCCGCGCATCAAGCCCATCGGCCAGACCGAGGTCGGCATGATCCGCCACATCGCCTATGACGACGTCTATACCGGGCTTGCCTTCGACCCGGCCGAGGGCGAGCGCCTGGCCCATGTGCTCGGCGACAAGACCGTCCTGTTCATGGCCAATCACGGCGTCACCGTCGTCGGCCGGACCGTGGCGGAAGCCTACGACCGGCTCTACTATCTGGAGCGCGCCGCCCAGGTGCAGCTCTACGCCATGTGGACCGGTCAGCCCCTGAAGGAGATCCCGCCGGAGACGGTCGCCCACATGACCGAGCAGTTCACGTCCGGCGTCGCCTACGAGGTCTCGCCGGCCCAGCGCCACTTCGATGCCCTGAAGCGCATGCTCGACCGCCAGGAGCCCGACTACCGGGATTAGGGCAGCGGCATCTTGCGGCCGGCGGGCGAGAGGCATAGGCTTTAGGCGCAATCAACGCGCTGGCGGTCCGTCGACCGTTGGGATTGCAGGTGCCAAAGCGCAATCTCATCGCAAAGGAGCGTGTGCTCCCAGTGGCTCCCGTGAACACGCGCTCCTGGCGTCTTCGGTCCGCGGGCGGACGCGCGGCCGTCTCCCGGACGGCCGGAAAGGAGATGCGCCATGGGCATCGCACTGACCGTTCAGCACTATCTCGACGATCACGACATCGCGTACGACGTCACCACGCACAAGAAGACCAGCTCGTCCGCGAGCACGGCCGACGCCTGCCGGGTATCCGGCGACTGCCTCGCCAAGGGCGTCGTGGTGAAGCGGGAGAAGGGCTATCTCCTGGTCATCGTGCCGGCCTCCCGCCAGGTGGAGCTGGAGGAGCTGGGGCGCTGGCTGAAGCAGCCCGTCGAGCTGGCCACCGAGGACGAGATCGGCACCCTGTTCCCCGATTGCGACAAGGGCGCCGTGCCGCCCGTGGGCGCCGCCTACGGGCTCAGGGCCGTGGTCGACGAAATCCTCGATGGACAGGACGACATCTATTTCGAGGGCGGCGACCACCGCACGCTCGTGCATGTCACGGGCGCGCAGTTCCAGCGCCTGATGGAGAAGGTGCCGCACGAGCGCTTCAGCGCTTGAGCCGAGCGGGAACCGAAGGCCCGAGTCCAATTGACAACAGCGCCTTGCGGACCCAAGCTGACGGTCCAGGTTGCCGTTGCCGGTTCGCGGCTGACGAGTCCGCGTAGCGCGGATCGCATTTGGTGCCTCCGTCCGGACGGGTTGGAGCGCAGGCAACCTTCGCGAGGGTCCAACAAGGGAGGTTTCATGACACCACCCGACAGTCCGATCGGACCTCGCATACGGGCGAGGTCCCGGCTCGGCTGAGGCGCCGTAGCGCTGCGGCCCAACGCAGTCGAGCCGTAAGCACGCCAAAATCCAAAGACGTCCATGCGAGGGCGGGACCCCGAGGCCTAGGGTCCCAGAGCCTCGCCTGAGAACCCGGGTTCGGCCGGGTCCATGCGACATCCATATCGCAGCAAAAAGCCCCGCTGGCGCATCGCGCAGCGGGGCGTTCCATGTGAGGGACCGGCTTTCAGAGGCGCGTCGCGGACATGGCCGCGCATCGTCGACTACGGTCCCGCAAGAAAAAGGGGCGCCGAAGCGCCCCCTTGGAGGTCCATGCTGGGGGTGCCCCCTCTAGATACAGGGCGGTCCGGCGTTGACGATGACGGTGCCGTCGATCTGCAGCGTGCCGGCGAAGTTGCCCGCGCCATCGCAGAGCGCGCCGCCGATCACCGCGTTGTTGACGTTGCCGGCGCCGTTGATGGTGTTGCCGCCGACGTTCACTTCGAGCAGGTCCTCAGCGATGACACCGGTGACGATGTTGTTGTCGAGGGTGATCGTGTTGTTGCCATCGAAGTCGAAGGCACTGCCTGCGGCGCCATTGATCGTGTTCCCAGATATCACA
>JAKSBI010000748.1 GCA_022361215.1 Hyphomicrobiales bacterium
GAGGCCGGTCAGCGCCTTGATCTCCGGCGTCAGCGCGATCGACTTGGCGGAGCGGCTGAAGACGCCGCCGCCCTTGGCGATCAGGCTCTTGTCGTAGTCCTGCCAGCTCGAGCGCGGCAGCGCGAACAGGCGGTTGCGCTCTTCCCAGCTCGCGGCCGGGTCCGGGTCCGGATCGATGAAGATGTCCCGGTGGTCGAAGGCCGCGAGCAGCTCGATCTGCCTGGAGAGCAGCATGCCGTTGCCGAAGACGTCGCCCGACATGTCGCCGACGCCGACGACGCGGAAGGGCGTGGCCTGGATGTCGATGTCCATCTCGCGGAAGTGCCGCTTGACGGCCTCCCAGCCGCCGCGGGCGGTGATGCCCATCTTCTTGTGGTCGTAGCCGGCCGAGCCGCCCGAGGCGAAGGCGTCGCCGAGCCAGAAGCCGTGATCGGTCGAGATGCCGTTGGCGGTGTCGGAGAGCGTGGCCGTGCCCTTGTCGGCCGCCACCACCAGATAGGGGTCGTCGCCGTCGTGGCGCACCACGTCCGCGGGCGGGACGGTGTCGTTGCCCTGCAGATTGTCGGTGATGGTCAGGAGGCTGCCGACGAAGAGCTTGTAGGCGGCGACGCCCTCTTCCAGGATCTCGTCGCGCGAGCCGCCCTCGGGCAGGAGCTTGGGCACGAAGCCGCCCTTGGAGCCGGTGGGCACGATCACCGTGTTCTTCACCTGCTGCGCCTTGGCGAGCCCCAGCACCTCGGTGCGGAAGTCCTGCGCCCGGTCGGACCAGCGCAGCCCGCCCCTCGCGATGCGGCCGCCGCGCAGGTGGATGCCCTCGACGCGCGGCGAATAGACGAAGATCTCGGCGAAGGGCCGCGGGTCCGGCGCGCCCTCCACATGGCCGCTGTCGAACTTGAAGGCGATGGTCTCGCGCGGGCGCCCCTGCTCGTCGCGCTGGTAGAAGTTGGTGCGCAGGGTGACCCTCACCAGGTTGAGGAAATGGCGGATGATCCGGTCCTCGTCGAGGCTGGGGATCTCCTCCAGCGCCGCCTCGACGCTCTCGACGATGCGGGCCTCGTCCTCCTCGCGCGCGGCACCATCGGTCTGCGCCGGGTCGAAACGGCGGCGGAAGAGGGCCATCAGCTCCCTGGCGACCCCGGTGTGGCGCAGCAGCGTGTCGGAGAGATAGGCCTGGCCGAAGGGCGCCCGGATCTGCCGGAGATAGGCGCCGTAGGCGCGCACGGCCGCGGCCTCGCGCCAGTCCAGGCCGGCCTGCAGCACCAGCCGGTTGTAGTGGTCGTTGGCGGCGGCCCCGTTCCAGACCGCCAGGAAGCAGTCCTCCAGGCGCTCCTGATGCGCCGCCAGATCGATGGCGCTGCCGTCGCGGGTCTCCAGCACCATGTCGTGCAGGCTGACCTCCGTGGCCTTGCCCTCGATCCGGGGGCGCAGGCGGTAGGAGCGCTCGTCGATGACGGCGAAGCCGAGGTTCTCCAGGATCGGCACCCGCCGGCTGAGCCGGATCGGGCCGTGCAGGTGGTAGAGCGCGACGCGGACGCGGCCGGTCTCGTCGCCCTCGTTTGAATAGAAGTCCACCGCCACCGGCGTCTTGGCGCCGAGGCAGTCGAACTGAGCGATGTCCTGGATGGCGCGCTCGGGCGCATAGGCCACCTGGTAGCCGGGCGAGAAGGCCTCCAGATATCTCCGCGCCGCCTTCGCGCCGGCCGGGCCTTCGAAACGATCGTGGATGACGTCCTTGAGCCGGTCTTCCCAGGTCCGGCAGATGTTCAGGATCTCCTTCTCCAGAAAGCCCTGGTCGCGCTCCGGCGTCTTGCCCTCGAAGCGGCCGATGATGAAATGGATGCGAACCAGCGGGCCCTCGGGGAAGAAGGGATAGTAGGCGGAGACGCGCCCGTTGTAGGTCTCGGCCAGGAAGTCCCCGATGGTCTTGCGGATGTCGGTGGAGTAGCGGTCCCTCGGCACGTAGACCAACAGGGAGACGAAGCGGTCGAACTCGTCGATGCGGGCATAGACGCGCACCCGCGGCTTCAGCTCCAGGCTCATAATGTCGATGGCGAACTCGTAGAGCAGGTTGACGTCGACCTGGAAGAGCTCGTCGCGCGGATAGGTGTCGATGACGTTCATCAGCGCCTTGCCGCTGTGCCCCGCGGGCTCGTAGCCCGAGCGGCGCACCACCAGATCCACCTTGTGCCGCAGGAAGGGGATGTTCTTCGGCGAGTGGGTGTAGGCCACCGAGGTGAACAGCCCGACGATGCGCAGCTCGCCCGAGATCTCGCCGTTCTCGGCGTAGATCTTGACGCCGATATAGTCCATGTAGCTGCGCCGATGCACGCGGGCGCGCACATTGGCCTTGGCGATGATCAGCGGCGCCGGCGCCAGGAAGAAGTTGCGGATCTCCGGGGTCATGTGCACCAGCTCGGTGCCGCGCCTGAGCACGCGCAGCTCCGGATCGCGCAGGATGCCGAGACCGGAATCGGGCACCGGCACGAGCTGGCCTTCCTCCGCGCCGCCCTCGAACGACATCTGCCGTATGCCGAGGAAGGTGAAGTTGTTGTCGGAGAGCCATTTCAGGAACTGCAGAGACTCGGCGAGATCCGACACCGGCACCGGCGGCGGCGAGCTGGTATAGGCCGCCACGGAGCGCTTCACCTGCTCGCGCATCGGCTTCCAGTCCTGAACCACGGTGCGCACGTCGTCGAGGATGTCGGACAGGATGCGCTTCAGCTCGCTCAGGTCCTCCTCGCTCTCCAGCCGCTCGATATGGACGTGGATGTAGCTTTCCTTGACCGCCGCCTCGGGCGCCTCGTCCGTCTCCACGGAGTCGAACACCGCCTGGATCTGGCGCTCGTCGTCGCGCACCACCAGCAGGATCGGATGGAACACCAGATGCACGGCGAGCCCGCGCTCCAGGATCTCGCCCATGATGGAGTCGACCAGGAACGGCATGTCGTCGTTCAGGATCTCGACCACGGTCACGTCGCCATGCGGCATGTCCAGCCGCTCGGGGTTGAAGGTGCGGATCTTGTGCCGGCCCTCGGCGCGCTGGGCCGCGAAATCCCAGGCCGACATGGCGAGCGTCGCAAGCGCCTCGGCCGCGTAGCCGTCCAGCTCGGTCTGCGCCGGCTCCGAGAACAGAATCTCGGTAAATCGGGTGACTGCCGCGTCGTCCCGTCCGGACTCGCGGATCGCTTCGGCCACGCGCTCCAGGAGAGTCGCGTGTCCCGCCTCGGCCGCCAACGCCATCGCCTTTGCCTCGCTCCCAAAAGCCCGTGCCGCACACGCCGTCGGCGACACGCGCGTACCGTCTCCACCGGCGAGCTTGACGTGAGCCTAGCCTGTTGACAAGGCAAATTTCCGTAACGCTGCGGGGGCGCTACCGGCACGCCCGAAAGGTCCCCGCAACCGGCCCCGGCGGCCTTGCGGATGGCGCCCGATCGGGCTCGACAGGCCTCCGAAACCCGCCATGCCCGGGCCCCGAGGCCGCCGCGGCTCGCGCCGGAGAACCCCGGTGCGTCGGCCCCACGCCCCGCTCAACTCTGAAGTGCACCCGCTCTCGACATACACTCATTCATAGTCTGTGAACCAAGAAGCACGATACTCTCGGCATGTTCCGGGCCTCTCACACGAGCAACGCCCTCCTGGGTCACGCGCAGCCCGGCGCCATCGTGCCGAAAACGAGGCATGGCGGCGCCCTGCTGGCGGACTATTCGATGCGCATCGGCCATGCGGTGCTGCGCCACCGCGCCGACGTGGCCGAGCGGGCGTCGCGCATCGAGGCGGAGCTGGCCAGCAAGGTCAAATCCGAGTTCATCGCCAATGTCAGCCACGAGTTCCGCACCCCGCTCAACGCCATCCTGGGGTTCTCGAAGATCCTGAAGGGGCCGACGCAGTCGGTCCTCGACGGCGAACAGATCGAGGAATACGCCCTGTTCATCCACGAGGCGGCCGAAGGGCTGCTGTCGATCGTGAACGACGTCATCGCGCTCTCCAAGATCCAGAGCGGCAAGTACGACCTGACCTTCGAGACCTTCCATCTCGACGAGCTTCTGGAGTCGTGCGGCGCCTGGGCGCGCGCCCGGACAACGTCGCGCAAGCTGCGCTTCATCGAGAAGATCGCCGACGACCTGCCGGAGATCCGCGCCGACATGGGCCAGCTCAAGACCATCTTCCAGCGCCTGCTCGACAACGCCATCACCTTCACGCCCGAAGGCGGCAGCATCGCGCTGTTCGCCGGGCGCATCGGCGACGGGCGGCTGATGGTCTCGATCTCCGACAGCGGCGTCGGCATGGACCCCGACGAGATCAAGATCGCCCTCAAGCCCTTCGGCCAGGTCGACAACCGGCTCGACCGGGACCACGGCGGCGCCGGGCTCGGGCTGACCATCGCCGGGCCGCTGGTCGAGCTGCATGGGGGCCGCATGCGGATCACCAGCGAGAAGGGCACCGGCACGGACGTGGTGGTGGTCCTGCCGGAGGATTGCGAGCGTCACTACGACGAACAGAGACGGCAGGCCGGCGCCACCGCGGGGGCGGCCGTCGGCGAGCAGGGGCTCATCTGACATGGAGACACGCGCAGACGCATCGGCGCCCGCGCCCGAGCAGAACGAGCCCATCGGGCGGATCGTCTCCGTCACCGGGTCGCAGGCCGTGGTTCTGCTCGACCGGGAGAC
>JAKSBI010000293.1 GCA_022361215.1 Hyphomicrobiales bacterium
ACCCCATCGCTCTGCTTGTCACCCCACCCCTAACCCCTCCCCGTCAAGGGCAGGGGAACAAAGGTTGCACCGCCCGCGCGCGTCGCAGGGCCACGCTCCAAATCGCGCCTACCCATCGATCCCGGTGATGCGCACCCCCGCGCCATTGGCCTTGTAGCGCTTGTTGATGCCGATCAGCACGGAGGTCAGGGCTTCGGCCGCGGCGGAGTTGGCGAGCGGGCCGCCATGGACGCCCCTGAGCCCGGCCGCCTCGGCCAGCCCGACCGCCACCTCCCGGTCGGCCGGCGCGTCGCCAAAGACGAGGACATCGCAATCGATGGGGCCATCGAGCGACAGCTTGTGGGCCGCCACGTTGTGGAAGGCGGAGACCACGCGCGCCTTCTCGCCGAGCAGCGCCTGCGCGGCCAGCGCCGCCGAGCCCGTCGCCGGAAGCTGCACCCGCGCCACCTTGGGCGGCATCAGCGGCACCGTGGTGTCCACCACGATCTTCCCCGCGACGCCGCCCCGAATGTCGGTCAGGATCTCGGCTTGGCTCGCGAACGGCACCGTGACCGCCACAACCTCGCCCGCCGCCGCGGCCTCGGCGTTGGCGAGGCCGCGCGCCCCATTACCGATCTCGGCCGCCGCCTCCGCCGCACGCGCGGCGTCGCGCGAGCCGATCAGCACCGCATGGCCGGCCCGGGCCCAGCGCAGCGCCAGCCCCGAGCCGAGCTTGCCGGTGCCGCCGATAACCGCGATCGCAGTCTTCGCCATGGCTATCCCCCTTCCGGCCGGCTCAGAGGTCCATGTCCGTCAACGGCACCACCGCCACGCCCGCTTCCTCCAGGCCCTTGCGCACGACGCCGGCCACGGCCACGCCCGTCGGCTCGTCGCCATGCACGCAGAGCGTGTCGATCTCGACCTTGATGCGCTGGCCGTCGATGGCCACGATCTCGCCCTCCTGCACCATGCGCAGCGTGTGCTCCAGCGCGGCGGTCGGATCGGAGAGGACCGTGTTCGGCTTCGACCGGGAGGCCAGGCTGCCGTCGGCCTCGTAGGCGCGGTCGGCGAAGCCTTCCCGCGCCAGCCTGAGGCCCAGCCGCTCCGCCGCCTTGTGCATCTGCGAGCCCGGCAGCACCACATAGACGATCTCGGGATCGACGGTCTTGATCGCCCGGCCGATGGCCATGGCGTAGTCCTCCTGCTCCGCCGCCATGTTGTTGAGCGCGCCGTGCGCCTTCAGATGGGTCACCGCGACGCCGCCATAGCACGCCATCGCCTGCAGCGCGCCGATCTGATAGGCGACCATGTATTCCAGGTCCGTCGGCGACATCTGGATGCGCCGGCGCCCGAAGCCCCAGATGTCGTTGAAGCCCGGATGCACGCCGAGGCTGACGCCCTCGTCCCGCGCCAGCGTCACCAGCTTGTGCATGGTGCGCGGGTCGCCCGCATGGAAGCCGCAGGCGACGCTGGCCGAGCGGATGATCTTCATCAGGGCCTCGTCGTCGCCGATATCGTAGGCGCCGTGGCCCTCGCCGATATCCGCGTTGAGATTGATTTTGCGACTCATTTTCCCTCTTATCGAGACCGGAACGGGCCGGGCGCCCGGCGCGCGGCCCCTTCAATTGTCACCAGGATTCGGCCCTATGGTATTGTGTTTAGGAAAACCGGACAATCTGCCGCCCAGAGGGCTGTCCGTGTCGGTTCGGACACGACTTTGACGATTCTGATCATGCTGCTCCAGCGTGAGGCCCTATTGGATATCGTGATGGCAGCATCCCATATCATGACGTTGTCCGGCTCGACCGGACAACCCGGTATCCTCGGAAACAGCGATGGCGCGCGACGTGAGGGCAGAGCATGACATCCATCCGCCTGACATGGCGGCAAATCGTCGTTAGCGTTCGGACCGAATGCCCATGACACCCTCTCCCACGCCGGAGATCCGCTTCCTCGCCAGCGGCGACACGGCGCTGACCGTCGAGTTCGGCGACCGCATCGACCGCGCGCTGAGCCGGCGCGTGGTGGCGCTGGCCCGGCGCCTGATCGAGCAGCCCCTCGACGGCGTGGTCGACGGCCGGGACGAGTGAGCGGTCACGCCGACAGCCGTGCAGCGAGCGTCCCCCTCCCCTACCCGCCCGGGGGAGGGATGACTTAGGCCAAGCCGCCTCGCTCATCCTGCCCGCCGAAGCCGTTTGCCTGCGGCACGAACCGGTGCTACCGATTCTCCAAGACAGGGAGCCAGGAGCAGGACGAGGCATGGCGGCCCAGGCCAAAGCGCGGACTCCGCCGGACTACGCGGAAAACCGCGTGCCCCGCTACGTGCAGGTGGCATCGGTGCTGCGCCGGCGCATCCAGGACGGGCAATGGGGCGTGGGCGACAAGATCGCCACCCTGGAGGCCCTGGAGAGCGAGTTCCAGGTGGCGCGCGTCACCGTGCGCCAGGCCATCGACGTCTTGCAGTCCGAGGGGCTGCTGGTCTCGCATCAGGGCAAGGGCACCTTCGTCAAGCGCGTGCCGGAGACCAGGCGCTGGCTGCAGCTCGCCACCGACTGGGACTCGCTGATCACGCCCATCGCCGAGAACGTGCCGCACCCGATCCCGGTGGACGCGGTGCCCGAGCCCCGCATCGACCCGGGCGACGGCGAGCCCGCCGACGATTACGCCTATCTGCGCAGCGTCCAGACCAGCGGCAAGGAGCCCTATGCGCTGGCCAGCGTGCACATCGCCAATCACATCTTCGACCGCGACCCGAAGGCCTTCCGCGCCCGCGTGGCGCTGGCCGTGCTGGCCGAGATGGACGACCTGACCATCGCCCGCGCACACCAGACGCTGCTGATCGGCGCCGCCGACATCGACACCTCCCAGCACCTGAAAATCCCGCTGAACGCCCCCACCGCCGTCGCCCACTGCGTCGTCATCGACGACCGGCGCACGGTCATCTATGTGGGCGAGATCGTCTACCGCGGCGACTGCGTCAAGCTGAACATCGAGCTGCTCGGCAAGGGCGGCTAGAGCCGGGCCCGATCGATGGGGTGCATCTGCCCGTCTCGCCAGGGCGGTTCAGCCCAAGGGCAGCCCGCGTCCGGTCGCAGGCCCAGGAGAGAGGCCACCTCACAGGCCACCCTTCCCCGTCATTCCTGCGAAAGCAGGAATCCATTGGCGGCGGCAACAGAGCGTAGGATTCGGTTGGTGTTGCACTCGTGGCTCAGACTTGACCCGATGGTCCTTCCCGCATGGCGACGTGGAATGGATTCCCGCTTTCGCGCATGACTGTCCGGCACGCCCTCATGCCTCCAGCACCTCGCGCGAGTCCTCCGGCGCCTCGGCGCGCTCGGTCATGCCGTAGTCGCGGGCGACATGGGCCACGCGCAGGCGGTAGTTGGCGAAGACGCCGCCGCGCCCCTTGGCCTGGGTCGCCCGGTGGCGCTCGTGGTTGCGCCAGGCCTGCACCGCCGCCTCGTCGCGCCAGAAGGAGAGCGACAGCAGCTTGCCCGGCTCGTAAAGGCTCTGGAAGCGCTCGACCGAGATGAAGCCGTCGATCTTCTCCAGGTCGTCGCGCAATGCCCCGGCCATGTCGAGATAGGTGTCCGTCCGGCCGTCCGCCGGCCAAACCTCGAAGATGACGGCAATCATGGGCGTGCTCCTGTCATGTGTCGCGCCAAGAAAGGGATATGGCCTCATGCTGGCCTGCCGGAGGCGCCGCGTCACGCGATTATGGTTCGGTTTCGGCCGAAAGACGCTTGACACGGGCCTATCGCCGCCAGCGATCGACGATCTCCCCCACGGCCAGCCCCGGCGCGGCGCCGAGACGGCGCGCGGTGGCGTTGGCATGGGAGACGATGCCGTCCTCCAGCGTCGACCAGCCGTCGCCGATGCGCGCGCTGGTGTGCGCCACGGTCAGCCCGGCGATGCCGCGCGTGTCGAGGGCGGGCAGGCGCGTCATACCGCAGTCGTCCGGTCCGCCGCCCGCATCGTTGAAGACCGCCGCGAAGCCCTCCACCTGCAGCGCCATGCGCGGATCGCCGCCGACCAGCCCGCCATGGGAGCCTGTGACGACGATGTGTCCTTCATCCTCGGGCGCCACCAGCGAGGCGGAGTCAATGACCACGATCCGGCGCCCCAGCCCGTCGTCTTCCACCGCGCGCGCCTCCTCCATGGGCGCGGGCGCCCTGTGCGGCAACGGCGCGGCGCTCAGGCGCGCGGCGGCCTCGGCGCAGGCCATGCCGGCCGCGACCCCGAGCCCGGCAGCCACGGCGTTGGCATGGCTGGTCACCCCGTGCGCCCACATGTCCCCGGCATCGCCGATGCGCGCCGATAGGTGCGAGACCGTGGCGGCGGCCAGCCCCAGGCCCTCGCAGAG
>JAKSBI010000655.1 GCA_022361215.1 Hyphomicrobiales bacterium
GATCCTCTACAAGCATGTGGGGCCGATCGACGACAAGGCGATCGACGAGCGGCTGATGCCCGTCATCAGGAAGGCGCGCGGCCAGAGCTGAAAGGTTTCGTTAACCAAGCCGCAAGATTTTCCGGCGCACTCTGCCGAGAGCATCCCTTGGACGAGGCCCATGGCGCCGATCAAGCCGACAGCCCTGCCGCCTGCCCTGGCGCCGCGACCCGCGGCGCCCGGCCCAGTGCGCGCGGGCACGCCCGAAGCGCGCGGCTTCGAGAAGCTTCCGACGCCCGACCGGGCCAAGCCGTCGACGGTCGCGCCGCAGACGCGGAGCGCCCCCGGCACGCCGCCGGCCGCCCCCGCCCGTGGCGCGGGCGATGCGGCCCCTCCCTCGGCCGGGCCGCTGTCGGGCACGGCGCCGGGCGCCAAGGGCGCGCGTCAGCTCTTCACCTTGCAGACGCTGTCGGCCTATGCCGGACTGATCGTCGGGGAAACGGATGCGGTCTCGGCGCCGGCCGGGCGGACCGGCGCCTCGCCGGCCTCGTCGGCCGGAACCGCCGAGCCGGCGCCGGCACGACGGCCGGCGCTGCCCGGAAGCCAGCTCGATATCAAGGTTTGAGCCCGGCGGAGCCGGCTGGGCACGACTGCTTTAGGGCCTGTTGAGACTCACGTTGCGGACCCGAGAGATCGGCGACATCGCGGCCCACCCTTCTCCGTCATTCCCGCTTTCGCGCAGTGGTGTACGGGATTTTGGGAGCGTGTCGGTCTGCATGGCAGGCGCGGCCTTGGTTTCCAGCCGGGAACACGGTGTCCAAACATCGATTATGAAAGTCTGCCGTGCCCTCGATTTTCGTCATGCCCGGACCTGATCCGGGCATCCATTCCACTGGCCTCTCGGCAAATTCGAGAGGAAACGGCATGAATTGCCGGTCAAGCCCGGCAATGACGACGGTTGGGGGCAGGCTGCGCTCAAATCCCGGACACCACTGCGCTTTCGCGGGAATGACGACAAGGGGGGCAGCGAGCCCCCGCAAGTCGAAGACGCCCTAGAGCAATGGCGCGATCAGAATGAGCGCGCCAGGCGCTAGTCTTCCGACGTGCCGTTCAGCGTTCCGATCGACTGAACGATGGTGTTCAGCGATTCCAGGAACTCCTGCCGCTTCGCCGGCGGCAGGGCGGACAGGATGCGCTCGTCCGCATGCACGGCCGCAGGCTCCGCATCGCGCAACGCCTCCCAGCCGTCGGAGGTGAGCCGCACGGCATAGGCGCGCGCGTCCTGCTTGGTGCGCCGCCGGTGCACCAGCCCCTTCTTCAGCATGCGACGAATGATGTCGGCGAGTGTCGAGCGGTCGATGCCGGTGCGTTCGACCAGCTCGGTCTGGCTCAGGCCTTCGTTCTGCGCCACCGTCAGCAGCACGGCATACTGCCGCGGTGTCAGGCCGCCGCCGGTCATCTCTTCCGTGAAGACATCGCCGGCGCACTGGCCGGCCCGATGCAGGAGATGGATGGGCGATAGCCTAAGCTCGGTCCTGCCAGGTTCGTTCTTCGGTACCATCTGTTCCATCTGTCTCGTCCCCGGAGCACATACACGCTCCGAGGCCTATGTTGAATCGCAAATCGCCTCCGCTGATACGCTGGGTTGCCTCCGGATCCGTTGAAAAGCCACACCTTCTGCGGGCGCGAAGACGCTCCCGAACTACGAAGTTAAGCGTTTGGTTCGATCACTGGTCCAGTCACGATTGTCTAAAAAGTTTGTGATCAGACTATAGGACCAAGACGTAGCTGGCAATGGCTTTACCGGCCTTAAGCAATAGGTCGTTATTTATAGAGGCGGCTCATGGGGAGACTGTGATATCACTGCCATATGACAAAATATATAGGAATAAAGCTTAAGGTTATTGAGATTCCGGATTTTTTGCGTGTTTCTGCAACAGTCCGACCTGCAATATGGCGAACAGAAATGTAAGTGGGAGAAGACCGAAAACCTTGAAACTGACCCAGGTGTCGGTCGAGAAGGTGCGCCAGACGAGCTCGTTGAGGAGCGCCATGGCCACGAAGAAGCCGATCCAGCGATTCGTCAGGCGCCGCCAGCCCGTATCGGTCAGCTCGAAGGCCTCGCTCATGATGGATTTGAGGAAAAGCCGGCCCATGGCCATGCCGGCGAACAGCAGGCCGGCGAACAGAAGATAGATGATGGTCGGCTTGACCTTGATAAAGGTCTCGTCCTGCAGATAAAGCGTCAGCCCGCCGAAGATCAGAACGAAGACACCCGTCACCACAGGCATGGCGGCGATCTTGCCGAACCACAGCCGGGAGACCGTGACGGTGGCGGCGGTGGCGACCATGAAGGCGCCGGTCGCGGCGAAGATGCCGTAGATGGCGTTGACGCCGAAGAACACGATCAGCGGGCCGATGTCGAGCGCCAGCTTGACGAGCTGGCTCCGGTCCGCGCCCTGGATCTGCTGCGGCTCGCTCATGGGGCTGCTGTCTCCGGTTGGCCCGCGATGGCGGTGGCGAATTCGCCCGCATCGAAGGGTTGCAGATCGTCGATGCCCTCGCCGACGCCGATGGCGTGGACGGGCAGCGCGAATCTCGAGGCGATGGCGACCAGGATGCCGCCGCGGGCGGTGCCGTCCAGCTTGGTCATGACGATGCCGGTGACCCCGGCGATCTCCCGGAAGACCTCGACCTGATTGACGGCGTTCTGGCCGGTGGTGGCGTCGAGCACCAGCAGCACCGAGTGCGGCGCCTCGGGGTCGATCTTCTTGAGCACGCGCACGATCTTGGCCAGCTCCGCCATCAGGTCGGCCTTGTTCTGCAGGCGCCCGGCGGTGTCGATCATCAGCACGTCGGCCCCGCTCTCCCGCGCCTGGGTGAGCGCGTCGAAGGCGAGACCGGCCGCGTCGGCGCCGACGTCGCGCGCCACAACCGGCGCGCCGGTGCGCTCGCCCCAGATCTTGAGCTGGTCGATGGCGGCGGCGCGGAACGTGTCGCCCGCGGCCAGCACGACCGACTTGCCCTCGCCCGCGAAGCGGTGCGCCAGCTTGCCGATGGTCGTGGTCTTGCCGGTGCCGTTGACGCCGACGACCAGGATGACATGAGGGCCGCCGGCGGCCGCGACGGCGAGCGGCCGCGCCACCGGCTCGAGCACCTTTGAGACCTCGGCGGCCAGGACATCGCGCACCTCCTCGGCCGAGATCTCCTTGTCGTAGCGGTCCTTGGCGATGGCCTCGGTGATCGCCATAGCCATGTCGACGCCGAGGTCGGCCTGGATCAGCGCGTCCTCGAGCTCCTGCAAGGTCTCGTCGTCGAGCTTGCGCTTGGTCAGGATGGCGCCGATGTTCTGGGCGAGCGAGGTCGAGGTGCGGCTGAGCCCGTCC
>JAKSBI010000415.1 GCA_022361215.1 Hyphomicrobiales bacterium
CATCATGCATAAACGACCAATCAACACCCTCAGCAAACCCCTCGAACCACCCCAAAACAATCCAAGACAGATCTGCATGAAACTAAATCCAGCCTAAACCGGACAGCTATGGGCTTCACCCGGCAATGACGACGGTTGGGTATGGGCGTCGCTCGAATCCCGGACACCACTGCGCTTTCGCGGGAATGACGGAGAAGGGTGGGCCGCGATGGCGCCGATCTCTCGGGTCCGCAACGTGAATCTCAACAGGCCTTAGGGCCAACGTCTATCGGGTGGCTGGGCAGACGAGCCCTGTTAACCCAAAAAGCGATTTACGCCGCGAGAAGGCTCTCGATCAGCTCCTGAACCGAAAGCGCCTCCCGGAAGCTCGCCATGGTGTGCGGCCGGCCCGCGAGCTGAGCCAGGACGTTGTCGAGGGTGCGCCGGTAGCCGTCCTGGCGCGGGTCCGCAATGTGGGTGAGCTCGTCGCGCCAGTCGCCGCCGTCGCTGGATCTGAGCCTGTTCCAGTCGTAGAGCCGGTAGGAGCGCGTCTCGCCCCAGACCGTGTACTCGACCCGGTCGGGACCCCGGCCGCCGACGGATGCGGCGATGGAGACGGGAACGCCGCCGCAATCCAGCAGGGCCGTCAGATGGGTCTCGGCCCGGCGGCCGTCCGGCCCGTCCGGGTAGCGCAGCGTGACGCCGGTCGCTCGCGCCTTGCCGAACAGGCGCTCCGTCAGGAAGGCGTAGTGGGAGACGACCTCGCGGGTGAAGCCGCCCTCCGCGCGCAAGGTCAGCCAGTCCGACGCGTGCATCTGCCACTCGCGCGGCCATTGCGAGAAATGCAGCCGGAGGTCCGCGCCCAGGACCGGGCCGAGCGCGCCCGCCTCCAGCTCCGCCTTGATCGTGTCGCCGGCGGCGGCGCTCGCGAAGGAGAAGTTGACGGCGTTCGACAGGCCCGACCGCTCGATCCGCTCGACCATGTCGCGGCTCTCGGCCATGTCGACGCCGAGGGGCTTCTCGCAGAACACGGGCTTGCCCGCTTCCAGCGCCGCGAGGACGTGCCCCCTGTGGGATGCCGGCGGGGAGGCGATGTAGACCACGTCGGTGGCGGCGTCGCGGACGATCTCCTCGGCGCTCGCCCCGATGCGGATCTCGGGATAGGCGCTCTGCGTCTGCTGGCGCGCCTGCCCGTCAGGGTCCCAGGCGGAGCCGAGCGTGAAGCCCCCATGGGCGCGCATGTTTGTCAGCATGCGCTGGCCCATGACGCCGAGCCCGATAAAGGCGATGTTGGGTTTGGTCTGGATGGGCTGCCCCCGGCCGTTGGTCGCGCTTATCCCTGCAATCGGGGCGCCACCCTAGAGCATGTCTCCCGAAAGTGGATACCGGTTTCGGGACAAAAGACATGCTTCAATAAAGAGCTAGAGCAATGGCGCGAATCAGAATGATCGCGACATGCTCTAGCGCGCGCCCGGGCCGTTGTCCTGGTTGTGCGCGGTATTTCTGTTTCACGACATCGACAGCAGCACGCGACGGCTCACGGCGGAGCGGCCGGGCGAGAGTGTTTGCGGTGTACGCGCACTTAAGACCCCTCCGTCATTCCCGCGAAAGCAGGAAGCCATTGGCGCTGGCTACAGAGCGTATGACTCAAACGGTGATCCGGGAGAGGTTCGTGTAACAGCCGAGAGGCCTGGGCGGGTGGCGCCGATAAATGGATGCCTGCTTTCGCAGGAATGACGAAGGAGGGGGGCGACGAGACAGGGTCGCCTCATGGGCGGTTGGTCCGGACGGTTCTAGAACGGCCCGGTCAGCATGACTTGCTCTTGCTTGTGGGTGCGCTTGCACCTCGACGTCCAGCGGTCGCCGTAGAGCCTGTGATGGCGTTTGACATAGGGTACGGCCGACCGGCAGTCGTCCAGGGACTCGAAGGTGTGCACCTCCAGCTTGATGCGGTCCGAGTTCGGCTGGGCCACGGCGAGGGTGAGGATCCAGACCGGCACCTCGATGGTCTTCACGACCGGCTCGAAGCTCGGGGCGGGCGCCGGCGGTGCCTCCCTGTGCCGGACGAAGGCGGATGGCGCCACCGCCGCGAGGCTCATGGACTCCGAAAAGGGATTCGACGGAGGCGGTGCGCTCGCCTTCGGGGAGCGGACCGCAGGCGTGCGGTAGTGAACGGAAACGCCGCCGGTGCTCGCGACCGGTGCGGCATGTTCGCGAAGCAGTGGCCGGTCTTGGGGCAGGGAAACGCTGAACACTCCCGGAATGCCAACCTGGTGGTTGGCATAGGCCAGGCTTGCCTGCCATGCCAAAGCCGCCAGGACGGCGCCTTGTCCGACGGCCCGCAGCCACCCTGACAAGGCAGGGCGCCCGCTCGATCGCTGCATCAGTATTCCCCCGTCCTTTCGGACGACCCAGCAAATGCCGGGTCATTCTGTGGCCCCCTCAGGCACGCAATACTGATTCGCAATACGTTAGCGACCTATTAAGATAAACGGCTTGTCGGAATCATGGCAAAGCCGTGACATTTCCAAAAAAGTTCTGAGCGGGGGGATGAGTCTGGGCCAGAAAGGCTGGTCGAGAGGCTAGGGTCGGGCCAGTTCATCCAGGCTTTCATTGAGCGCCCGGTCCAGTATTTCAACGCCTTGATCGATCTCCTCGCGCGTCACCGTCAGCGGCGGGGCGATGCGCCAGACCGAGCCGCGCTCGGGGCGGCGGCGAATGTTCATGCTGAGGCCGAGCTCGAAGCAGCGCGCCGTGGTGACGGCGCCGAGGGTGTGATGCGGCTCGCGCGACTCGCGGTCCTTGACCAGCTCGACGCCGAGGAGCAGGCCCCGGCCGCGGATGTCGCCGATGGCCTCGTAGCGCTGCTGCAGGCCTTCGAGGCGATGGCGCAGATAACCGCCCATCTCCACGGCGCGCGCCATCAGGCTCTCGCGCTCGATGGTGTCGAGCACGGCGAGGCCGACGGCGGCGGGCAGGGGGTCGGAGACGTGGCTGGTGTAGTAGGAGAAGCCCCGCTCGTGCGCCTTTTCCTCGATGGCGTCGGAGGTGACGGTGGCGGCGAGGGGCACGCCGCCGCCGAGGGTCTTGGAGACCGACATGATGTCCGGCGTGACGCCGACCTGCTCGGCCGCGGTGCGGTGGCCGAGCCGGCCGAAGGCGGTCTGGGCCTCGTCGAAGATCAGCATCATGCCGCGCTCGGCGCAGGCGGCCTTCAGGCGCTCGAAATAGCCTTCCGGCGGCACGATGATGCCGCCGGCGCTGATCACGGGCTCGGCGATGACCGCCGCGGGCGCGCCGGCGCTGTGCATGTCGAACTGCCGGAGCCCGACGCGCAGGCAGGTCATGTCGCAGCCGTCCCGGCAGTGCTCGATGGGGCAGCGATAGGCGTTGGGCTCCGGGATCGGGAAGACGCCGGGCATGCCGGGCCCGTAGCCGCGCCGGTCGCTGGCGTAGGAGACGGTGCTGGCGGCGCCGGTGACGCCGTGCCAGGAGCCGCCCATGGCGGCGACCTCGTAGCCGCCGGTGCACAGCTTGGCGATCCTGAGCGCCGCCTCGTTGCTCTCCGAGCCCGTGTTGACGAAGAGCGAGCGCTTCAGGGGCCGCGGCACCCAATCCGCCAGCCGCCGGCCGAGCTCCGCCACCACGTCCGGGATCATGCCGGAGAACATGTGGATGGCCGTGCGCGCGCTTTTCTCGATGGCGGCGACCACCGCCGGATGGCCGTGCCCGACCGTGGCGCACATCTGGCCCGAGGTGAAATCCAGGATCTCGCGACCCTCGTCGTCGGTCACATGGGCGCCCTTGGCGGTCACGAACAGGGTGTCGAAGCTGTCGCCGCCATAGCGGATCAGGCACTCGCGCGCCGCCTGGCGCAGGTCTTCGGTCATGGCATTCGCTCCGGATGTTGGATTGTCGTCAGGGGTCGAGGGGGGCGTTGGCCTCGATATGGGCGACGATGGCGTTCAGGGAGCAGTCGATATGCGCCTCGACGCTTTCCAGGAACCGCGTTCGATCGCGCTTGCGCAGCGCGGATATGATGCGCCTGTGCTCGGTCTTCGACTGCGCCAGGCGGCCTTCGATGTTCCACATGAAATAGCGCGGGAAGCTGTGCCAGAGGTCCCGGATCGAGCGGATCAGATAGGCGTTCCCGCTCGCCTCGTAGAGGCTGAGATGAAAGTCCTCGTCGCGGCGGACGAGCGTCTCGTAGTCTCCGCCGCCGTCCCAGCGCGCGAGCGCGTCGTACGTGCCCCTTATGTGGGCCAGCTCCGCCTTGCCGATGTTCTCGAACGCCAGGCGGGCCGTTTCCCGTTCGACGATCTTGCGCGCCGTATAGAGCTCCCGGACCCGCGCGACGTCGATGGTCGCCACCCTGGCGCCGCGATGGCTCTCATAGACCACCAGCCCGCAGGCCCTGAGCTCGGTCAGCGCCTCGCGCACCGGCGTGCTGCTGAGGCCGAGATCGGCGGCGATGTCGTTCTGCTTGAGGGGGTCCCCCGGCGCATAGCGGCCGAGCCGGATGGCGTCGCGCAGGCGCCGCGTCGCGACCTCGCGCTTGGTCAGGAACTCATCTGCCGGTGCATATTCCATATTGTGGATTATGCATAATCTCAGAATGAGTCAAGAGCACATAGGGGTCTGATTCCTAGAGCATGTCGCGTTCGCGCCATTGCTCTAGGTCTTTGTTGAAGCATGTCTTTTTCCCGAAACCGGTATCCACTTTCGGGAGACATGCTTTAAGTGCCGGACACGGTTCCAACGACCTTGCGCCTCCCCGCCGTCATCGCCGGCCTTGTGCCGGCGATCCAATAGTGAGGATCCGGCATGCGCCTGACTTGGCGTGGGACACACCACATCGAGAGGCCCTATTGGATTGCCGGGACAAGCCGGCAACGACGGGAGAAGGGGGTGGGCCGATCCTTTTGGTGCCCTGAGGCGCGCTAGAATCGGCCCATTAGAGGACCGCTCAAGTCCCATCGAGCCTCAAAGGCTCTAGCCTCCTTCGCCGGCGAGTTCCGTCGCGGCGCGGCGGGCGCGCATGAACTGCAAGAGCGGGCTGACGAAGATCAGCGCCGTCAGGATCACGATGACGAGCGTGATCGGCCGCTCCCAGAGGAAGGCGAAGCTGTCGTGGATCTCCAGCGAGCGGCGCAGGTTCTCCTCCATGAGCTTGCCGAGCACGAAGGCCAGGATCATGGGCGCCATGGGGTAGCCGAACAGCCTGAGCACGATGGCGCAGACCGCGAACAGCACCATGAGCTGGATGTCGACGGTGTTGAAGGACACCAGATAGACGCCGCAGAGCGAGAAGAACAGCACCAGCGGCACCAGGATCTGCGAGGGCAGGACCAGCAGCCGGGCGATGTAGGGGATCAGCGGCAGGTTCAGGATCAGCAGCACGATGTTGCCGATATACATGGAGATGATCACCGACCAGAACACGGTCGGCGCCTCCACGAAGAGCCGCGGCCCCGGCTGCACGCCGTAGGAGATGAGCGCGCCGAGCATGACCGCGGTGGTGCCCGAGCCCGGGATGCCGAGCGTCAGGAGCGGCACGAACGAGCCGGAGCAGGCGGCGTTGTTGGCGGTCTCCGGCGCGGCCAGGCCGCGGATCGAGCCCTTGCCGAACTTCTCCTTCTCCTTGGCGCCGGCGACGTTGCGCTCCATGCCGTAGGCTAGGAAGGAGGCGATGGTGGCGCCGGCGCCCGGCAGCACGCCGATGAAGAAGCCGAGGATCGAGGACCGGCCGATGGTGGGCACGATGGTCTTCACCTCCTCCTGGCTCAGCTTCAGCGAGCCCACATGGCCGCCGGCCGCC
>JAKSBI010000719.1 GCA_022361215.1 Hyphomicrobiales bacterium
CTCGGTTTCGCTCGAATGACCGGCGATGACGGCGACCGCGCGCTCCGCCTGCTCCAAGCTCAAGCCGTCCAGATCGATCAGCCGGATGTCCAGCTCGGGAGCCTCGATGGCAAGGGTGCGTGCCAGCCCGATCAGTGGGCGCTGCACGAGACCTTGCGGGCTGAGCGTCTCGTCCTGCTCTGCGCAGCGCGCCTTCTGCGTCACGATCCAGACCGGCGGGACCGGCGATGCTTGCCGCGCCTCCACCAGGGCCTGCCCCAGCGCCGTCAGAGCGAGAACACTGCGCTCGACTGCCTCCGGCAGGTCGCCATGGCCATTGGCCGGCGTCGCGCTGCCGCTCGCCAGATAGACGATGCCGCGATAGGCCGTCTCCACCAGGGTGTCCGCCAACGCGGCGATCTCATCGACCGCACCAGCCTGGCTGGCATCGGGCAGAGGGCGAACCGTCACACTCCCTCCCCGGCTCTTCAGCGCCGCCTCTGCGGCGTCGGTGTGCAAACCGGGCTTCCCGAACAACAGCCAGTGTCCCTTCGCGCCTTCCTGGAGGCCCGGCAGCGCGACGGCCTGGAAGGTTTCGCCATAGAAGGCCGGCGCGTCCGCCGAAGCCTGCTGGGCGCCCGACTGCTTCGGCAGGCCCTGCATGTGCAGGCCCCGGACCTCCACCTGCCCACCCGAGGGGCACTGGATTCGGACGTCCGCCGCGCCCGGTTGAGTGCTGCCACGACAGCGCGCTCGGACCAATGCTTCACGGGCGAGCGTGCCGTCGACACGGAGACGGTGGATGCCGGTGGGCAACAGAAGACCATCGGTATCCCAGAGAGCGGTGACGTCGGCCAGGAGGGTCTGCAAACAGGCGTCGAGGAGCCGCGGATCGAGGGAGATTTCGTCGGCTGGTTTGGGGTGCTTGTCCGGAACCAGCGCCGCTGCGATCAGATCCTCGTCGACGTGCCAGATGCGGGTAAGGCCGCGGAATGCCTCCCCATAGCGATAACCCCGTGCGAGGGCCGAGGCATAGAAACCTTCGGACCGGATGTCGGGGTCGCGGCCTGCGGGCGGCTCGATGACATCTCCGCGGCGTGGACCGAGCGGCCCGTCCACGAGCCTGGCTTCGCTGCGCAACGTCCAATCGCGCTCGCGCTCCCGGCAACGGCTGTAGATCCTCAGTGTGCCGCGGTCCGGCTCGTAGAGCGTCCTGAGCTGGACCTGGTCGTCCGGTACGATGACGAGGCGATCATGCAATATCACGTCGGCCAGCTCGACAGGCCCCGGCCCCTTCAGCGCCCGCGCCGCCGCGACCATCATCTCGATGGTGCAGGCCGCCGGGAAGACAGCCACGCCGTCGATCTCGTGACCGGCCAGATCGCGATGGGAGGCAAGCGAGATTTCGTTCGACCACCCCGCCACCGGTCCGCGGCTGCGCCGCCCGAGCCAGGGGTGGCCGGCCTCGGCCCGCAACACCGCCCCGACCTCCTCCGGCTCCTGCCAGAACGCCTCTTCGTCCCAGGCGTAACCGGGCAGCGCCAGGTGCGGGCGGGGACCGGGAAAGACGCCGTCCCAGTCGATGTCGATGCCCCAGCTATGAAGCTCGGCGAGGGCCACGCCCAGAGCCTCGAAATCGTCCCAGTCGCGATGCAGCGCGCTGACCGTCTTGACGTCTCGGCCCCGCGCGGCGGCGCAGCCTGCGGTCAAGCCCGACAACGTGCGATGCGGCCCAAGCTCCAGAAAGGTGTCGATGCCACGGTCGAGCGCGGCATCGATCGCCTGCCGGTAGAGCACGGGCTGGCGCAGATTGCGCCACCAGTGATCCGTGTCGAATCGGGTTTCCAGACGCCCGGTCACCGTCGACAGAACCAGCAGCGTCGGTGGCTCGCAGGCAATCTCTCCGACGGCGCTCTTGAAGGCTTGCTCGCCGGGCGCCAGCCAGCTCGAATGCCAGGCGAAATCGAGATTGAGCCGCCGGGCCACGATGTCGGGGTCGTCGCGCGCAAGCTCTGCGATCAGCCCGTCGATGGCCGATCCGTCACCACTGACCGTCACCAGGCTCGGCGCGTTGTAAGCGGCGATCTCGATACGGGCCTCCGGCGGCAGCCGCTTGGCAAGGCGCTCGGCCGAGAGACCGATGGCCGCCATGCCGCCCTCGGTGCCGATACGGTCCCGGATCAAGCCGCGCTCGTTGACCAGATGCGCGACGGTCTCGAGCGACAAGGCTCCGGCGAGATAGGCGGCGGTCACTTCGCCGAAGCTGTGACCGATCAGAAGCTCCGGCCGCACGCCCCAGGCCTCCCAGACCGCCGCGAGGCCCGCCTGGACGACGAAGGTCAAGGCGGGGGTGACGGCTGCATCGTCGACGCGGCTTTCGTCCTCCGCAGCCATCAGCGCCTCCACCGTGGACCAGCCGGCGATTGGCCGAAAGGCGGCATCAAAGGTCTCGGCGAAGTCGCGATAGACGGGGTGAGCGGTCAGCAGCCGGCGGCCCATGCCCCACCACTGCCCGCCCTGTCCGCTGAGCGTGAGGGCGAGACGGCGGTTGGGCTGGGCCTGACCGACGACCTGCCTCGGCGGCACCTTGCGGTCGGCGCGTTCTTCCAGTTGTCCGGCTTCAAGGGTGCGGAGGGACTCGATGAGATCGTCGCGATCTCCGGCCAGCAGCACGGCGCGGTGGCGGAAGTGGTCGCGGCTTCGTGCCAAGCCGGCGGCAAGCTCCGGGCACGACGTGCGTTCGAGAGCGCCGCCCGGCGCGAGCGCGTCGACGAGACGGCCGGCGCCGGTCCGGAGCGCGGCTTCGCTTGCTGCCGAGACAGTGATGGGTGCCCGGCGGCTCCAAGCCTCCATGGCGGGCAGCGCCGCCGGCTTCGGCCGCACACCCCCGTCGAACGCTTCCAGCAGGGCGCACGCGTTGGTGCCGCCGAAACCGAAAGAGTTGACCAGGGCGAAGGCGCGGGCGCGCCCGTTGGCCAGGGATCGGGACTCGGTGGCGACCTCGAGCTTGAGATCTTCGAACGGGATCTCCGGGTTCGGCCGCTCGAAATCGACATTGGGAAGGATGCGGCGGCGATGCAGGCAAAGGGCGGTCTTGATCAAGCCGGCGATACCCGCGGCAGGCTCCAGATGGCCGATGTTCGGCTTGACGGAGCCCAGGAGCAACGGCGCGGCACGCTCAGCTCCACCGAAGACAGCCCCGATGGCGGCCGCCTCGATGGGGTCGCCCAGAGGCGTTCCGGTTCCATGCGCCTCCGCGTAGACCACCTGTTGCGGGTCGACCGCGGCCTGTGCGGACAGCGCTTCCATGATGGCGATCTGCGCAGCCTGGTTGGGGGCGGTGATGGTACCCGTGCGGCCGTCCTGGTTGACGCGCGTGGCGCGAACGACCGCATAGATCCGGTCGCCCTCGTCGAGCGCTCGTTGCAGCGGTTTCAGAACGACGACACCGGCCCCCTCGCCCCTGACGAAGCCGTCGGCGCGGACATCGAACGCCGCGATCCGGCCGGTTGGCGACAGCATCCGCGCCTTGCAGAAGGTCTTGAACATGCGCGGGTCGAGCAGCACGTTGACACCGCCGGCGAGCGCCACGTCGCATTCGCCCGATGCGAGGCTGCGGCACGCCTGGCTCAGCGCCACCAGAGACGACGAGCAGGCGGTGTCGATGCCGACGCTCGGTCCGCTGAAGTCGAACCGGTTCGAGAGCCGGTTGGCGACGATGCTGAGCGCCACATTGGTGCCGGCAAAGGGCTCCTCGCCTTGCGTGCGGTAGCGCTGCAGAAGCCCATAGTCCGTATTGGAGACGCCGATGAAGACACCGGTCTCGGCCTGCGACAGGCGCCGCAACGGCATGCCCGAGTCCGCGACGGCGTCGTAGGCGACCTGCAGCAGGATCCGCTGCTGCGGATCCATGGCCGCCGCCTCGCGGCGCGACAGCCCGAAGAAGGCCGGGTCGAACCTACGGATATGCTCCAGCAGGCCGGCATGCCTGGCATAGGAGCGATCCGGCGCATCCGGGTCGGGATCGAAGAAGCCGTCGAGCGACCAGCGATCTGCGGAAATCTCGCGAATGCCGCGGCCTCGGCGCTCGAGAAGCGACCAGAAGGCATCGGGCCCGTCGGCACCGGGGAAACGGCAGCCGATCCCGACAATGGCTACAGCCTGCTCGTGCATGGCTGGGTTCCGCTCGTGAAGCCGCGCATGTCGCGCCAACGGCCATCAATCTGGCAGAGCGGTTCCGCCGTGTCACGCAGTTAATATTAGCACATGCGAATGTATCGATAGATCATGCAAGGCGCGGGATGGAATGCCTAATTGTCTTCCGGTTCCAGGGCCTTACGGCACTCTTCGAGCTCACCGAGCAAAGCTTGGAGCTGCCGGCGCACTTGCGGATCGAGGACACCGTTGTTCTCGAACGGCGGATCATCGTCGGCAGGATGCTCGACCGGGTCATCGTCGGACAGCCCTTCCGGGCTGTGCACATGGGGATCGATGGCGCTACGGGCCGCCTCCGACGCCACGTCGGGGATCTCGCGCACGAGCCCGGTGTCGCCGTCGTCGTCGAACCTGTTGTAATCCATGACGTAACGGACGCCCTGCTGGCGCAAGATCTTCTGCACGCCTTTGATGGTGTAGCCGTCGCCGTAAAGCAATTGGCGTATGCCGCGCAGAAGATCGACGTCTTCCGGCCGATAGTAGCGCCGGCCCCCGCCCCGCTTCATTGGACGCAGCTGCGAGAACTTCCCTTCCCAGAATCGCAGCACGTGTTTGGGGACCTCCAGCTCCTCGGCAACTTCGCTAATGGTACGAAAGGCCTCTGGTGATTTTTCCAAAAGGCAGCCCTCTGTCTCTTATAGGACCCTTTTGCAGGGCCCTTATCTTTGTGTGATTGGTGTGGCCCCTATTCCGCGGCTTTTTTCTTTGTCAGCGCGTTGTTGATGCGCTCCTTCATGATGTTGCTGGCGCGGAACACAAGCACGCGCCGCGGCGTAATCGGCACCTCTTCGCCGGTCTTGGGGTTGCGCCCGATACGCTCCCCCTTCTCGCGGATGCCGAACGAGCCGAAAGATGACAGCTTGACCGTCTCACCCCGCTCGAGACTGGTGATCATCTGCCGCAGGACCATTTCGACCAATTCGGCAGACTCGTTCCTAGGCAGCCCCACCTTTTGAAAGACTGCCTCGGCCAAATCGGCCCGTGTCAGAGTTTTTCCGGTCAAAATCTCACGCTCCCCTTCCGCGAGACGAGACTCCGAAGCCTAATCGACAGCGCGAACGGGGGTCAACGGAAGATCACCCGGAATCTCCCTCCGACGTCCGCCCACAGACAGTCGGACGGTGCTGCGCGAGTCTCATCTGCCATGCATCCAATCATGTCGACGTGGCCTTTTTACGGCCATCTGGTTTAAACGGCTAAATTGACGGAGGTATATTGCGCGCCGAATCAAATCGCGTCAAATACCGCCTGTTTCATTCTAAAGTAACGCGCCAAGGCGCGCGATTCGGTTGTGACTCGGCAGCGGCTGCTACCAGCGGGCGAGCACCGCGCCCCAGGTGAAGCCTCCTCCCATGGCTTCCATGAGCACGAGATGGCCGTCCTGCAAACGGCCGTCCTCGAACGCCGTATTGAGGGCGAGCGGGATCGAAGCCGCCGACGTATTGGCGTGGTTCTCGACGGTCATGACGATCTTCTCGGAGGAGAGCCCGATCCGGCGCGCCGTGCCTTCCAGGATCCTCCGGTTCGCCTGGTGGGGCACGAACCAGTCCACGTCGTCGGCCGTGTAGCCCGTGCCCTTGAGCGTGTCGACGATCACCTCGCTGATGTTGGTGACGGCATGGCGGAACACCTCGCGGCCATGCATGCGCAGGTGGCCGACGGTGCCGGTGGACGACGGTCCGCCGTCGACGAAGAGCTTGTCCCGGTAGCGCCCGTCCGACCGTAGCTGCGAAGCCAATATGCCGCGGTCCGTGGCCACGCCATTGAGCTTCTGGGCTTCCAGCACCACGGCGCCGCCGCCATCCCCGAACAGCACGCAGGTGCCGCGGTCCTCCCAGTCGAGAATGCGCGAGAAGGTCTCCGCGCCGATCACCAGGGCGCGCTGATACTGCCCGGATTTGAGGAAGTTGTCGGCCGTCGCCAGGGCGAACACGAAGCCCGAGCAGACCGCCTGCATGTCGAAGGCCGCGCCATGGGTGATCCCGAGCTCGGCCTGGATCGAAACCGCGGTTGCGGGGAATGTCTGATCGGGGGTCGACGTCGCCAGGATGATCAGATCGATGTCCGTCGCGTCCATCTCGCTGCGCTCGAGCGCCTGCCGGGCCGAGGCCACCCCGATATCGGAGGTCAGCTCCCCGTCCGCCGCGATGTGCCGCGTGCGAATGCCCGTCCGCTCGATGATCCAGTCATCGCTGGTGTCGACCATTTCGGCGAGGTCGTCATTCGTCATGATGCGTTCCGGCAGATAGCCGCCGCATCCTCGAATGACCGATCGGATCATGCTCACCGTTGCTCAACTCCTTCTACGCGACGCTGTCGAGGTCCAGAGCATCGTGGAACCGTGCCACGTCGTCGGACATACGGGCGACAAGGCCGCTTCGTGCCATGTCGTATCCCAGGTCGACCGCGCTGGCAAAGCCCGTGGCGTCCGTGCCGCCGTGGCTCTTGATCACGATCCCATTAAGCCCAAGGAAAACGCCGCCATTCAGTTGCCTAGGATCCATCTTGTCCTTCAGCGCACGGAAGGCTCCCTGCGCCAGGAACGCTCCTATCCGCGCGAACATCGAACGATTCATGGCGGCGCGAAGATAGGCACCGATCTGCTTAGCCGTTCCCTCGGCCGTCTTCAAGGCGATATTGCCGGTAAAGCCTTCCGTTACCACGACATCTACCAGCCCCTGGCCCACGTCGTCGCCCTCGACGAAGCCATGATAGCGGAACGGCGGATCGCAGGTTCTGAGCGCGGCGCCGGCCTTGCGGATCTCCTCCAGGCCCTTCACCTCCTCGACGCCGATGTTGAGCAGCCCCACGGACGGGCGCTCCAGCTCGCAGAGCGCGCGGGACATGGCCGCTCCCATGACGGCGAAGTCGATCAGTTGCCCGGCATCAGCGCCGACATTGGCGCCGACGTCGAGAACGACGCATTCGGCGGAGACCGTTGGCCAGATCGCGGCGATGGCCGGGCGCTCGATCTCGGGCAGCGTCTTCAGGCAGAACTTGGACATCGCCATGAGCGCGCCGGTGTTACCGGCGGAGACCACGGCGTCCGCGCGCCCCTCCTTCACCGCCTCGATGGCCAGCCACATGCTGCTTTTCCAGCGGCCTTTTCTCAGAGCCTGGCTCGGGCGCTGGTCCATGGCCACGGCGACATCGGTGTGAACGATCTCGCATTTCTCGGAAAGCCGGGGGTGGCGCGCGATCTGCTCCTCGATGGCGGGCTCTTCGCCGAAGAACAGGTAACGGATGTCGGGGTGGCGCACGAGCGACAGACCCGCGCCGGCCACGACCACCTCTGGGCCGTGATCCCCCCCCATAGCGTCAAGAGCAATCGTAAGCGTCGCCACCATTCTCGATGCCGCAAATGCGGAGCCCGTGGCCGAAGGGGAACCTACCGCGGCCGTCTCTCCTCCCGCACGCCCAAACTTCTTTTAAATACAGAATCGATCCCCGGTGACAACCGGAAACTGCGTCTTGCCGTATCGGCGCCCACGTCGCGTCAGTCGGGCTTGAGCGTGCGCAGAACGTCGAACGGGCCAGCATCGGGCGTTTCCTCCCCCGATATCTCGTCGCCGTTCCATTCGAAGGCCGCATCGGGCTTGCGCGGATAGGGATCCAGGCCGGTCGCCAGCGTTTCATAGGCGACCACGCCGAGATCGATGACGCCATCCCGGATGGCCTCGGGGTCGTCGCGATCCGGATCGAAGGTCTTCTCCAAGTCGGTCTCGGACAGGCTTGCAAGCTCGGTTTCAGGCCAGAACTCCAGGTCGACGTCCTCGACCACCTGCCTGTCGAGCGGTTCGAGCGTGACGACGCAGGTCTGCGTGACCGAGGCCTCGAGGCGCCCCTTGACGCGGTAGCGGCCTTTGCCGATCGGCTTGACCTCGAAGTCGAAGGCGAGGCCGTGGACGGCCTGCACATCCATGATCTTTGCCATGGCTTGACGCTCGTCCTCCTGCACCACGATCCGGCCGCTCGTGCCCTGGTCCGGAATGCGGTCCACGAGGAGCGGACTGGAGAAGACGGCTTGTCTATCCGATGTCATGGCGTTGTGCCCAGCGCCTCGCCGGCGGGCTCCGGGAAATCAAGACGTCCGGCCGACAGGTCGCTCAACGCCTGACGGCGCAAGCCCAACGCGGCGGCGCGGGTATAGCCCGCCAGATGCGCAGCCGTTTCGGGCGAAGGCGTGTCGCCCGGAAAGACGGCCTCCGCCAGGGCGGTCTCCAGCGGACCCGAATCAGGCTGGGCAAGCGCCTTGCCGTAGTCGTGCAACCGCTCTCGGAACACCGCGGCGGCGTGGCGCACCTTCTTGGCGACCGAGATATCGCCGACCCCGAGCTCCCGCATGGTGGTGTCCATGTCGCTGACGAACGCATCCACGAGCTCCTGGCCGAGGGCGGCGCCCTCCGTCCCGTCCTGCTGCAGCCGATCGAGCGCCAGAAAAACGTGCAGAACCAGCAGCTCGAACCGGGTTTCCAGCCGGTCCGCGATGCCAAGCTCTCTGTAGAACACCGGATTTCGCGCCTGGCCGACGACCGCGTCATAGATCCTGCGCGCGGCATGGCGACGGCTGCGCCGTTTCGAAAACCACTCAAGCATCTGTCCAAGCCAAGCCGTTCATGACATTGACCACAATTCTGCCCCATCCCGGTTGGACCGTATAGAACGGTTGCCAAATGCCGCCTGCCTCCTTAGTCAGTCGTCTTCGAGGCGGGCCGATCCCCGTTGGATGCATGGTGCAAACAAGACCGAGACATGGCTGAGTTTCTCTCACGAGCGAAGATCACGGGCGGCCGACGGCGCGCCTGCCTCGGCATGCTGTTCGCCGCTGCGCTGACCTTGACGGCCTGCTCTTCCCAGATCGACCGCCATGGCCATGTCTTCAGCGACGTGGACCTGCAGCAGATCCAGCCCGGCATGTCCAAGGATCAGGTCAGGCTGACTCTGGGAACGCCGGACACCACGGCCGCGATCGGCGGCGACATCTTCTACTACATTTCCAGCACGCGCCGAACCCGGCCGATGGGGAAACCCAAGGTCATCGACCGCAAGATCGTGGCGGTCTATTTCGATCAAAGCGAAAGCGTCAAGCAGGTCGCCAATTACGGCCTGAAAGACGGCCGCATCTTCGACTTGATCAAGGGCACGACCCCGTCCCAGGGCAAGGAGCAGTCGATCCTGTCCCAGCTCTTCGGCAATCTCGGCAACCGGCTCAACACCCAGAAAGAGACGTATTAGGCCGCGTTGCGCTGCCGGCCTCGCCATGGGCTCGGCCGGCAGGCTGTGATCGCCGGCGCCGATCTCAGTGCGCCAGGACGGCGAGCAGGAGCAGCGCCACGATGTTCGTGATCTTGATCATCGGGTTGACCGCCGGCCCGGCCGTGTCCTTGTAGGGATCGCCGACCGTATCGCCCGTCACCGCGGCCTTGTGGGCCTCCGAGCCCTTGCCGCCGTAATTGCCGTCCTCGATGTACTTCTTGGCATTATCCCAGGCACCGCCGCCGGCCGTCATGGAGATGGCCACGAACAGGCCGGTCACGATGACGCCGAGCAGCATGGCGCCCACCGCCGAGAAGGCCGCGGACTTGCCGGCGATCGCCAGGACCACGACAAAGCAGACGATCGGCGAGAGCACCGGCAGCATGGACGGGATCATCATCTCCTTGATCGCTGCCCGCGTCAGCATATCCACCGCACGGCCGTAGTCGGGCTTCTCCTCGCCCTTCATGATGCCCGGCTTCTCTTTGAACTGCCGGCGCACCTCCTCCACGACCTTGCCGCCGGCGCGGCCGACCGCAGTCATGCCGAGGGCGCCGAAGAGATAGGGCAAGAGGCCGCCGAAGAAGAGGCCGACGACGACGTAGGGGTTGGAGAGCGAGAAATCGAGCTCGACCCCCTGGAAATAGCCGAACATCTTGCCGCCGCTCTCGTTGGCCCTGGCAATGAAGAACTTCAGGTCCTCCGTATAGGCAGCGAACAGCACCAGCGCGCCGAGGCCCGCCGATCCGATGGCATAGCCCTTGGTCACGGCCTTGGTGGTGTTGCCGACCGCATCGAGCGCGTCTGTCGTGTTGCGCACGTCCTCCGGCAGTTCCGCCATCTCCGCGATGCCGCCGGCATTGTCCGTCACCGGGCCGAAGGCATCGAGCGCGACCACCACGCCGGCGAGGGCCAGCATGGTGGTGACGGCGATGGCGATGCCCAGCAGACCGGCAAACAGGTAGGTGACGACGATACCGGCGATGATGACGAGGGCCGGCAGAGCGGTGCTCTCAAGCGAGACGGCCAGACCCTGAATGACGTTGGTGCCGTGGCCCGTCACGGAGGCGGCAGCCACGCTCTGCACCGGCCGATACTCGGTGCCGGTGTAGTACTCGGTGATGACGATGATCAGTGTGGTGACCACCAAGCCGGCGGCGGCGCACCAGAACAGGTCCCAGCCGGAGAAGGTGAAACCCTGCGCGGAGAACGTGTTGCCCAGGCCCAGCACGAAATGCGTCACGCCCAGCACGGCGATGAGCGACAGCACGCCCGCGGCGATGAAGCCCTTGTAGAGCGCGCCCATGATCGACTGGCTCGGGCCGAGGCGCACGAAGAAGGTGCCGAGGATGGAGGTCACCACGCAAGCGCCGCCAATTGCCAGAGGATAGAGCATCAGCGCGCCGACATGCTCGGTGCCCGAGAAGAAGATCGAAGCAAGCACCATGGTCGCCACGATGGTCACCGCATAGGTCTCGAACAGGTCGGCGGCCATGCCCGCGCAGTCACCGACATTGTCGCCCACATTGTCCGCGATGGTGGCCGGGTTACGCGGGTCGTCTTCCGGGATGCCGGCCTCGACCTTGCCGACGAGATCGCCGCCGACGTCAGCGCCCTTGGTGAAGATGCCACCGCCGAGACGGGCGAAGATGGAGATCAGCGACGCCCCGAAACCAAGCGCCACCAGCGCATCGACGACGGTGCGGTCGGTCGGCGCGAGGCCGAGCCCCAAGGTCAGGACGGTGTAGTAGACGGTCACCGCCAGGAGCGCGAGGCCGGCGACGAGCATGCCCGTGACCGCGCCGGAGCGGAAAGCGATCTCCAGGCCGGCCGCGAGACTCTGGCTTGCGGCCTGCGTGGTCCGCACATTGGCGCGCACGGAGACCAGCATGCCGATGAACCCGGCCGCGCCCGAGAGCGCCGCGCCTATCAGAAAGCCGATCCCCACGGTGATCGAGAGCAGGAACGAGACCAGCACGAAGATCACGATGCCCGCGATCGCAATGGTGGTGTACTGGCGTGTCAGATAAGCCGTCGCGCCTTCCTGGATCGCCGCGGCGATTTCCTGCATGCGCTTGTTGCCCGCATCGGCAGCCATGACCGACTGGATTGCCCAGATGCCGTATACGATGGACAACGCCCCACAGGCGATGATCCCATAGAGTGCCATATTCATGATGGACCGTCCCTAGAGTGGATGGAGATAGGGTCGCGAGGAGAGGTGCCCGATTGGACCTGATGTGAGAATTCCAGACTGACCGCCGGTTTGACCCGTCCCGGACCGGAGTCGGGCGGACCATGCCAAACTTGTCGTTGCGACGCAACATGCGCTCGATGCAACTTTTGGCCGGTGCGGACAGTATGCCCGTGTCTCCCGGTCGCACACGCAATCCCCTGCCTCAGAAATGGTCGAAGCTCTCGCGCGCGAACGTCACCTCGTTGCCGTCGCCATCCAGGAAGGAGACCGGCCGGCCCGCCGGCAGGATCTCGCCGATGCGCGCGACCGCGACGCCGGCCTTGCGCGCATCGGCCTCGAAGGCCGCAGCGCGGTCAGCCTTGACCGTGGCCAGGACCTCGTAGTCGTCCCCGCCCGTGGCAACCGTCTCGATCAGGGACGGGTCCGCATCGAGCGCGCGCCGGGCGGCATCGGAGAGCGGCAGGTCGGCCAAGCGGATAAGGCCGCCGACGCCCGATGCCGCGCAGAGCTTTCGAAAATCCCCGGCCAGTCCGTCCGAGACATCCATTGCCGCGGACGCATGCGCGCGAAGGGCGGCGAGCAGGCCGATGCGCGGCTCTGGCCGCAGGAAGCGGTCTCGCAGGTGGCTCATATCCTCGGACCCGAGCTCCAGGGCGTTGGCGTCAAGCTCTCCCTGGAGCAATTTCAAGCCCAGTGCCGCATCGCCGATTCTGCCGCTGGCAAAGACGGCGTCACCGGTCGCGGCGCCGGAGCGGTGCACCATTCGTCCCGGCTCGATGCGGCCGATGGCGGTGATCGTGATCGTCGCCGGGCCTGGTGTCTTCACCGTGTCGCCGCCGAGCAGCCTGCAGCCGAAGCTTGTTTGCGCGGCGTGCAAGCCCTCGCTGAAGCCGCACAGCCAGCGGTCGTCCGCCGCCTCGGGCAAAGCGAGCGAGAGCAGGTAGACCAGAGGCTCCGCGCCCTTTGCGACGAGATCGGAGACGTTCACGCCCAAGGCCTTGTGCGCGGCGTTTCCCGGTCCGTCGGCCTCTCGATAGTGCACGCCCGCGACGATCGTATCGATGGTGAGGACCAGATCCTCCGCACCGCCCGCGGCCAGAAGCGCGGCGTCGTCAAGCAGTGCGATGGCGCCCGGATCGTCCTCCGTCAGCGGTGCGAAATAGCGCTGGATGATCTCGCTCTCTCCAGACGCGCCGGCCGCTCCGGATCCGTCATCCTCATTCATCGTCGCTCACGCCGGGGCCAAGCTCGTCGCCGCGGATCTGATGCGCCAGCCGGTCGAGAATGCCATTCACCACTTTCGGCTCATCGCCCTCGAAGAAGGCGTGCGCCACGTCGATGTACTCGGCGATGACCACCTTTGCCGGGATGTCGGGCCGATGGGAGAGCTCATAGGCGGCAGAGCGCAGAATGGCACGCAGAATGCTGTCGATCCGCGCCAGCCGCCAGCCGGCCGCGAGCGTGGCGTGCAGCGACGGGTCGATGGCACGCTGGTCCCGGACCACGCCGGTCACGATATCCGAGAAGAAGGCGTCGTCGGCGGGGCCGGTATCGGCGTCCTCGATGGCCTGCCCCAGCCGATGCTCGGCAAACTCGGCGATCACGGCGTTGACGTCCGCGCCGGTGATGTCGAGCTGATAGAGCGCCTGGACGGCGGCGAGCCGCGCCAGGCTCCGGGGGGCCGACCGGGGGAGCATCGCTGTCTCAGGCTCTGCCATGGTTGAAGCCGTTACTCAGAGCCGATTTGCGCGAAATGGGCTCTCAGATCCATCAGCGCGAGGCAGGCGGCCGCCGCGTCGCCGCCCTTGTTCTTACCGTCCACGCTGGCGCGGGCCCAGGCCTGGTCGCGGTTGTCCACGGTGAGAATACCATTGCCCATCGGCAGGCTGTACTCGGTCCCGAGCCGCAGGAGCCCGCGGGCCGACTCCTGCGCCACGATGTCGTAGTGGGAGGTCTCCCCCCGGATGACGCAACCGAGCGCAATGCACCCTGCATACATCGATCCGCCGTCGAAATGGCCCGCATGCGCCGCCAGGCTGAGCGCGATCGGGATCTCCAAGGCGCCCGGCACGGTGACGCGGTCATGAGCGACACCACGTGCGTCCAGCGCGGCAACGGCGCCGCGCATCAGCTCGTCGGCAATGTCCTCGTAGAAGCGGGCCTCGATAATGAGGACGGTGGCCCCAACCTCAGCCATGACCGCGGCCCGCCCTATTCGAGCCCGCGCTGGCCGACGATCTGCAGGCCGTAACCTTCGAGACCGACGACCTTGCGCGAAGGCGAGTTGCTGAGCAGCACCATCTCGCGCACGCCCAGATCGAGCAGGATCTGGGCGCCGATGCCGTACTCCAGCAGGCGGCCGCCGCGCTTGGACTGCGGCCGCTCGGGCCTATCATCGCCGTGGCTGATCTTAGAGGAAATGGCATCCAGATGCGGG
The DNA here is from genome assembly GCA_022361215.1 of Hyphomicrobiales bacterium. Classification (GTDB taxonomy): domain Bacteria; phylum Pseudomonadota; class Alphaproteobacteria; order Rhizobiales; family Methyloligellaceae; genus JAKSBI01. The sequence goes on from JAKSBI010000719.1 coordinate 14,085, forward strand.
TCGCGCAGGATCACGACCACACCGCGTTCCTCGGCCGCAATCGTCTGCATGGCCCTTTGCACCAACGAGCGTTCGTGTCCTTCGACACCGAGCATGTCCGTGAGCACGTTGGTCGCGTGCATGCGCACGAGCACCGGACCGCCCGATGAAATGTCACCCTTGACCAGCGCCACATGCTCGGTCGGCTCCACCGTGCTGGCATAGACCCTGAGGCCGAACGTGCCGCCATAGGCGCTTTCGATGACGGTCTCGTCGACCACGCGCACCAGGCTGTCGTGCTTGCGGCGATAGGCGATCAGGTCGGCGATGGTGGCGATCTTCAGGCCGTGGAACTGCGCGAACTTCACCAGGTCGGGCATGCGCGCCATGGTGCCGTCGTCGTTCATGATCTCGCAGACCACGCCGGACGGGTAGAGGCCGGCAAGACGGGCGATGTCGACCGCCGCCTCGGTATGGCCGGCGCGCACCAGCACGCCGCCGTCCCGCGCCACGAGGGGAAAGACGTGACCGGGCGTGACGATGTCGCGATGGCTCTTCGTGGGGTCGATGGCCACCGTGATCGTGTGCGACCGGTCGTGCGCCGAGATGCCCGTGGAAATGCCCTCCCGCGCCTCGATGGAGACCGTGAACGCGGTCTGGTGACGGGACTGGTTGGAGGAGGCCATCAGCTCCAGTTGGAGCTGGGCCGCCCGCTCCGACGTGAGCGCCAGGCAAATCAGCCCGCGGCCGAACTTGGCCATGAAATTGATGGCGTCGGGTGTGGCCATCTGGGACGGGATCACCAGATCGCCCTCGTTCTCGCGATCCTCGGCGTCGACCAGAATGAACATGCGGCCGTTGCGCGCGTCCTCGAGGACATCCTCGATGGACGACAGGACGCCGCTCTCCATGGTGTACTCTGCGATGCTCACGCGCTACCTCGCTGCAAGGCTTCGCTGATCCTTGCCACATAGCGGGCCAGGAGGTCCACCTCCAGGTTTACGCGGCCGCCAGCTTCCTTGCGGCCCCAGGTGGTCACCTCCAGCGTATGCGGGATGATATTGACGCCGAAGGTGCGGCCCTCGACGTCGTTAACGGTCAGCGACGTGCCATCGAGCGCGACGGAGCCTTTGGCGGCGACGAGATGGGCCAGATCCTCGGGGCATTCGAACCGGAACCGTACCGAATCCCCGTCCGCTTCGCGCGAGACGATAGCCGCAATGGCGTCGACATGGCCCGTGACGATATGGCCGCCGAGCTCGTCTTTCAGCGTCAGGGAGCGCTCCAGATTGACGGCCTGGCCAAGCTGCCAGCCGCCGAGCGTGGTGCGCGACAGCGTCTCGTTGGAGACGTCCACCGAGAACAGGGCGCCCCCGCTCTCAACGGATGAGACTTCCGTAGCAGTGAGGCAGCAGCCGTCGCAGGCAATGGAGGCACCGATCGGAATGCTCGACGCCTCGTAGCCGCAGCGAAGCCGGATACGGCCACCATCGACCTCCTCGACCTGCCCAACGTCGGAAATGAGCCCTGTGAACATGTGCCGTCTAGTCCGCTCGCCAATAGGTGAAACGCCGATCCTCGCCGACGTCGCGCCGGTCCACGCATCTGAGATGACGGGAATTGCGCAGCCGATCAAGCCCTTCCGAGACGAAGGGCTGAAGTCCGTCGGGCCCCGCAGGCTCGCGGCCCACGAAAACGACCGCCTCGTCGACGAGATCCGCGTCGAGGAAGGCGCGCGCCACCGTCGGTCCCCCTTCGACCATCAGCCGCGTGATGCCTTGCCCGGCCAGCAGCTCGACCACCGCTTCGAGATGCAGTGCCCCGTCTGCCGCCTGCGGCGCACGCAATATGGTGGCGCCCTGCCCTTCGAGCGCCTGCGCCCGGTCGGACGGCGCGTCTTCGCCGCAGACCAGCCAAGTGGGCGCCACCTCCTGCTCCGTCAGGAGCTTCGCCGCTTCGGGCGTGCGAAGCGCGCTGTCGAGCGCGACGCGTACAGGCGACCACGCCGCCATGCCCGGCAGGCGGCACGTCAGCGACGGGTCGTCGGCGGCAACCGTCCCGCGTCCGACCAGGATGGCGTCGGCCTGCGCCCGTAGCATATGCGCCTGGTCGCGAGCCGCCTGCCCCGTCACCCACACCGGCGCGCCATCGCCCGGCGCCATGCGCTCGTCCGAGCCGACGGCGAGCTTGAGCTGGACGAAGGGGCGCTGCCGCATGATGCGCAGGATGTGGCCGAGCGCGACCCGATGGGCCTCGTCGGCCAGAGGACCGACGCAGACCTCAAGACCGGCAGCGCGCAAGCGGCCGAGACCGCCGCCGCGGACGCGGGGGTCCGGGTCCTCGACGGCGCAGACGACACGGCGCACGCCCGCCTCGACGATGGCCTCGGCGCAGGGCGGCGTCTGCCCATGATGGGCACAGGGCTCAAGCGTCACATAGAGAGTGGTGTCTCGCGCCCTCTCCCGCGCCTGCGCGAGGGCGACGACTTCGGCATGGGGCCGCCCGCCGGGCTGGGTCCATCCGCGCCCGACGACCTCTGCACGGTCTTGGCAGACCAGGACGGCGCCGACGGTGGGGTTCGGCCAGGCGCGTCCCAGGCCCCGCTTGGCCAAGCGAAGGGCAATCCCCATGAATGCAGCGTCGTCGGCGCCCGTCCGCTCTCCAAGCGCATCGGCCGGCGGCTCAGTCCCCGTCGACATCGACGTCCGCGGGCTCGTCCGCCCCCTCGCCGCCCGACAGCTCGCCCAACAGGACCTCGAAATCCCGCGCCTCGCGGAAATTCTTGTAAACGGACGCGAAACGGACATAGGCGACGTCGTCCAGCCCCTTCAGGCCCTCCATGACCAGGCGGCCGACGGTCTGAGATTTGATGTCGCTCTCGCCCATGTTCTCCAGCCGCCGGACGATGCCGCTGACCATGCGCTCGATGCGCTCCGGCTCCACCGGCCGCTTGCGCAGCGCCACCTGCACCGAGCGCATGAGCTTGTCCCTGTCGAAGGGAACGCGGCGACCGCTCCTCTTGACCACGGTCAGCTCGCGCAGCTGCACGCGCTCGAAGGTGGTGAAGCGGCCGCTGCAATCGGCGCAGACCCTGCGGCGACGGATGGCCGTGTGATCCTCGGTCGGCCGGGAGTCCTTCACCTGGGTATTCGTGCTACCGCAGTATGGGCACCGCATGTGCGCACCCTTTCCTCGCTTCCGCGCTCCGGGACGGCCGGATCTGCCCCGCTCAGGCGCGCCCCTCGGCCGTGGAGATCGGGAACCGGGCACAAAGCTCCAGAACCCTGTCCTTGACCGTGTTCTCCGCCTCCGCGTTCGCACCGGGACCGTTGGCGGCGAGACCGTCCAACACTTCGAGGATCAGCGCCGCAATGGTCTTGAACTCGGGAACGCCGAAGCCCCGGCTGGTCCCGGCCGGGGTGCCGAAGCGGACGCCGGACGTGATCTGCGGCTTTTCCGGATCGAACGGCACGGCGTTCTTGTTGCAGGTGATGTTGGCGCGGCCGAGAGCATCTTCGGCCACATTGCCCGTCAGCCCCTTGGGCCGCAGATCCGCCAGGAGAAGATGCGTGTCGGTGCCGCCGGCCACCAGGTCCAGGCCGCCATCGGCCAGGGCCTCACTGAACGCCCGGGCGTTCTCGACGATGGACTGGGCATAGAGCTTGAACTCGGGCCTCAGCGCCTCGTTGAAGGCTACCGCCTTGGCGGCGATGATGTGCATGAACGGCCCGCCCTGCATGCCGGGGAAGATGGCCGAATTGACCTTCTTGGCGACGTCCTCGTGGTCGGTGAGGATCAGGCCCCCGCGCGGGCCGCGCAGGGTCTTGTGGGTCGTGGACGTCACGATATGAGCATGGGGCAGCGGGCTCGGATGCACACCTGCCGCCACAAGCCCGGCGAAATGCGCCATGTCGACCATCAGATAGGCCCCGACCTCGTCGGCGATCTCGCGGAAACGCCGGAAGTCGATGATGCGCGGATAGGCGGACCCGCCGGCGATGATGATCTTCGGCTTGTGCTCGCGGGCCAGGCGGGCAACCTCCGAGACATCGATCAGGGCGTCCTCGCGCCGCACGTTGTACTGAATGGCGTTGAACCACTTGCCCGACTGGTTGGCACGGGCGCCGTGGGTGAGGTGGCCGCCAGCGGCAAGGCTCATGCCGAGGATGGTGTCGCCTGGCGCCGCCAGAGCCATGAACGCCGCCTGGTTCGCCTGCGAGCCCGAATGGGCCTGCACATTGGCGAAGCTGCAATCGAACAGCCGGCAAGCCCGCTCGATGGCCAAGCGCTCGGCGACATCGACATGCTGGCAGCCGCCGTAATAGCGCCGTCCGGGATAGCCTTCGGCATACTTGTTGGTGAGGACCGAGCCGGTGGCCTCAAGGACGGCGCGGGAGACCACGTTCTCGGAGGCGATCAGCTCGATAAGATGCTCCTGCCGCTCCTGTTCGGCCCTGATCACATCACGGATCTCGGGATCGCTCTCGGCAAGTGTTCGGGAAAGCGGGGACTCCGTCGATCTTGCCGTCATTGTGGCGTCCGTGGCCGTCATCTATGGCTCCCTTTGATGTCAGGATACGCGGTTGCCTTCGACGACTCGTGGCAACCCGCTCGGAATTTCGCTGCCCCTTACCACATGTTGACGAAGCCCGCCAACAGGCCCCAAACGGTAGGTCGGACAATCCACCGTTTTCGTAACGCGCATCGCCGTCGGTCTCAATTGCGGGCAAGCGTCGCAGCGGGTATGAAGACGATCCAGCCTCGATGCCCGAACAAATTGCATGCCGAGCAACGATCTAAATCTGGTTCGTCTGGCGTTGGGCCGTCTTGGCGAGACCGGTTCGCAGGCCGTTGTCGCCGGCGGCTGGGCCAGGGAGCTATTGGGCCTCTGCGCGCCTTGTGCGCACAGCGACATCGACCTGCTTTTCCTCGACACGTCGTTCGATGCTGTCGACGGTTGGCTGGCTCGCAAGCCGCAAGGAATCGTCGAGATCGCGGGCAAACGGTTCGCTCACAAGCGCGCCTTCACGCTGCGCGATACGATGGTCGAGTTCATCCTCGTCGAACGCGATGCCATGGGATCGGTCACCTATTTCTGGGGCGACGTGCCGTATCGCTGGATCGAGCCGCTGACCGTTTCCGTCCAGGCCGGTTCGGGGAACGAGTCTTTCAGCGTGATCTCGCCGGAGAACCTGGCGCACTTCGAGGCACAATACGCCACCCTCCAGCCTTGGCGATGGCGGGAGCCCGGCTCCCTGGTCGCAAGACCCAATAGCTGACGCTCAGGCCAGCCGGCCACGCCCCTTGGCGTCTCGCCCACTGCCGCTGTCTTTAAGTAGCCGCGCCTCGAGCTTGCGCACCGCCAGCGCTTCGAGATCCGACTGGGAGGCCGAGGCCGGCCCCATGACGGCCACCTCCGTGCCCGTCGCGGCATCGACGGCGATCACCTTGATCGCCTTGCCGACCTGCTGAAACTGCACATAAACCTCGCCGGGCTGCGGGGTGTCCGCGCCCCTGGCCCGCCCCTGACGGTCGTCGTGCTTAGGCGGCACGCTGCAGGTCCATCTCGGACCACAGCGTGTTGAGCGCGTCGATGAGATGGTCCATGTCGCTGTCGCTGTGCAGCGGCCCGGGGGTCAGGCGGATGCGCTCGGTGCCGCGCGGAACCGTCGGGTAGTTGATCGGCTGCACGTAGATCCCGTAGCGGTCCATCAGCGCATCGGTGAGCTCCTTGCAGAGCACCGGCTCGCCCACCATCACCGGGATGATGTGGCTCGGGTTGTCGAGCACGGGGAAGCCGGCTTCCACGAGCCGGCGCTTCAGGGTCAGGGACCGCTCCCGATGGCTCTCGCGCTCGGCCTGGCTCGACTTCAGGTGCCGCACGCTGGCCAGCGCACCGGCGACGATGGCGGGCGCCAGCGACGTGGTGAAGATGAAGCCGGAGGCGTAGGAGCGGATGGAATCGACGATATTGGCCGAGGCCGCAATGTAGCCGCCCATCAGCCCGAAGCCCTTGGCCAGCGTGCCCTCGATCACGTCGACGCGATCCATCACGCCGTCGCGCTCTGCCACGCCGCCGCCACGAGCGCCATAGAGGCCGACGGCGTGCACCTCGTCGAGATATGTGAGCGCGTTACAGGACTTCGCCAGATCGCAGATCTCGCCGATCGGGGCGATGTCGCCATCCATGGAATAGACCGACTCGAAGGCGACGATCTTGGGCGTGTCGCTGTCGTATTCGCGGAGCTGCGCTTCGAGATCCTTGAGGTCGTTGTGCTTCCAGATCCGTTTCGGCCCCCGCCCGTGGCGGATGCCGTCGATCATGGAGGCATGGTTCATCTCGTCCGAGAAGATGACGCAGCCCGGCAGCAGCCGCACGAGGGTGCTGAGCGACGCGTCGTTGGCGATGTAGCCGGAGGTGAAGAGCAGCGCCGCCTCCTTGCCGTGCAGATCGGCAAGCTCGGCTTCGAGCTCGACGTGGTAGTGGGTGGTGCCCGAGATATTGCGCGTTCCGCCCGAGCCGCAGCCGGCCGTATCGATGGCCTCGTGCATGGCCGCCATCACCACGGGATGCTGGCCCATGGCGAGATAGTCGTTGCTGCACCAGACCTTGATGTCGCGAGTCTCGTCGCCTGCGAAGTGGGTCGCGGCGGGAAAATTCCCGCACTTGCGGCGAATGTCGGCGAACTCGCGGTAACGGCCTTCCTGTCTGAGGGCGCTCAGGGCGTCGGCAAATATCTCGTCGTAATTCATGGCACTACCTCGCTTGTGCGCGCACCTCCGTCCCGCACCAGCTTCGGGAACGCGTCGACCCTCTCGATCTCCTTCAATTGTGACGTGGCGTCATGCCAATGTCACGCTTCAGCCGCGTGCGTCGATGCCGCACGCCCCCTGCAACGAATGCAACCCCGAACCGGCCGCCTAGTAGGCCGACGCCATCACGCCGACGCCGTCGCGGCGGTAGAGGTCGCGCCGGAAGTGGACGACGCCGTCCTGCGTGGACCACGCCGTGAGATAGGCGAAGTACACGGGCACCCTTTGCTTCAGGCGCACGTCCTTGCGCTCGCCGGTCGCCTTCATGTGCGCCACGCGTCTCGCATCCCAGTCGCTATTGCTCGTCAGTAGCCATGAGACAAGCTGCTGCACGTTCTGCACCCGCACGCAGCCCGAGCTGTGGGCCCGGAAGTTACGGCCGAACAGGCTCTTGGACGGCGTGTCGTGCATGTAGACCGAGTGCTTGTTGTGGAAGTTGATCTTCACGAAGCCCATGGAGTTATCCTCCCAGGGCTGCTGCCGGTAGCGATAGCCGTAGACCGAATTGGAGAACCAGTTGATCTTGGCCGGATCGAGCTTGCGGCCACGCCCGTCATAGGCGTCGATCCTGTAGGTGCCCAGCACGTCCTTGCCGAGTCGCGCATACTGCCGGGCCTTGGGGACCAGGTCCTTGCGCACGATGCTCGCGGGAATGTGCCAATAGGGATTGAAGTTGATCTCGTGGATGCGGCTGCGCAGGACCGGCGTGCGCCGGTCGATCTTGCCGACCACGGCTGCGTGGCGCGAGACCACCTGATCCTGATTCACCGCCTCGATCTGCGCCGCCGGGATGTTGACCAGCACGTATCTCTTGGCGGCGGACTTGGACAAGGTGTTCAACCGGGAGAGATTGGTCCGGAGCTGACGCAGACGCGCCTTCGCCGGGACGTTCAGCGCCAGAAGCGTAGCCTTGTCGGGCACGCCCGTCGGCGACAGGCCATGGCGGGCCTGAAAGTTCCGCACCGCGGCCTCAACATAGGAGTCGTAGCGGCGGGGCCGGTTGCTGCGCACCTGAAGATCGCCGGTCATCTCCAGACGACGACGCAGCAGCGCCACCGTGTCGCTGCGGCGGCCGGGTCGCAGCTCAACCATCGGGATCGTCTTCCAGCCGCCCTGCTTGACGATGGCCGTATAGCTGTTGATCGCCGCCTTCAGGGGCTCGATGTTGGCGCGGGAGAGCGTCGGAAAGCCTCTCGGCGGGTTGACCTCCCACTCGCGGGCGGCGTGACGGCTGTCGTAGCGGTCCCAGGCCGCCAGACGCGATCCGCCGAACTGGCTCCACCGGTCGGCTTTCGCGGTCTCGGCTGAAAGGGTGAAAACGGCAAATACAGTGGCAGCGGCCAATGCGCCCATGGCGCCGGCGCTCAAGGTGTTAGACTTGCACTCAGACATACCTGCGTGTCGCTCCCGTCTTCCGATTGCGTGGATACGCATCGCAATCTTTAGCCCATTCGACGCCGTAGCATAGGTCTCGCATGGTTAAAAAAGCGCGACCCCATGTCCCGATCTCACAATCATGTGCAGACGACGTGAACCTCTGTCTGATGTGCGGGTCATACTCACCCGCACGCGCTCGGACGCAAAATTCGGGGCCAGCCCGGTCCTGAAACCACCGGCTTGCCCCGGCAAAACTCAACCCTGAAAGGCGCAATGCCCACCGATACAAGGTACAGGCGCACCGCGCCCGCCATCCGTCCTTCCTATCGATAACGTTTGATTTGGGCAAAAGTTGGCGAAAATTCAACGGCAAACAGGCGAATTTCCGCAATTGGCCCGCCTCTGCCCCAGCCCAGACAGAAAAAGGCCCCGGCCGAACGGCCAGGGCCCGAATCGCTTAAGAAGCGGAGCGACGCTTAGAGCCTGTAGCGGATCTGATCCGACCAGAACCGCTCCATGCGCAGCAGCGACTGATTGAGCGAATCCAGACACTCACCTGAAATTCCACCAACCTGCTCAAGCGAACCGAGCTGACGCTCGTAGAGATTATTGACGACGTCGCAGACTTCCTTGCCCTTCTCGGTGAGGCGGACGCGCACCGACCGGCGATCGGTCGAAGAGCGCTCGTGATGGATGTATCCCGCGTCGACCAGTTTTTTGAGGTTGTACGAGACATTCGAGCCCAGGTAGTAGCCCCGGCTGCGAAGCTCGCCTGCCGTCAATTCGGCATCGCCGATATTGTACAGCAGCAACGCCTGCACACTGTTAACTTCCGAGCGCCCCAAGCGTTCGAACTCGTCCTTGATGACATCCAGCAGCAAACGGTGCAGCCGCTCGATCATCCTCAAAGATTTGAGATAGTGCGCCTTGAGACTTTGCTCATTATCGGACGCCCCATCCTGTGTTATGTCGAAGGCAACGCTCATAGCCTGCCTCTTTCTTCTGTTTTTGCCCTGACTTGCGCGAGACTTTACCGGGCGCCCGCTAAGATCGGCTTAAGCGGGACGCTTAAAATTTGATGAATCCGTTAAGGAAAAGTTTGGCGACCGTCAGCGGGTGCCGCGCAGGAAGTTGACGATCGCCGAGAAGTCGACGTCGGCGTTTCCATGTCCGACAAAAAGCCCGAACAGCGCCGCCGCCTCGGCGCCGAGCGGCGTCGTGGCGTCGAACTCCCGGGCCGCGTCCTGCGACAGCCTCAGGTCCTTCAACATCATCGCCGCCGTGAAGCCCGGCTGGAAGTCCCGGTTGGCAGGCGACGAGGGGACCGGCCCGGGAACCGGGCAATAGTTCGTCATGGACCAGCACTGTCCGGACGCCGTGGAGGCGATGTCGAACAGTTTCTGATGGTCGAGCCCCAACTTCTCGGCGAGCGTGAAGCCCTCGCAGACGGCAACCATGGAAATGGCGAGGATCATGTTGTTGCAGATCTTCGCGGCCTGGCCGTTGCCGGACCCGCCGGCGTGAAAGATGTTCTTGCCCATCGCATCGAGCACTGGCTTGGCCCGCTCGAAGGCTGCATCCGATCCGCCGACCATGAACGTCAGCGTGGCCGCCTCCGCGCCTCCGACGCCGCCGGAGACCGGCGCATCGATCATGTCTTTGCCAGCCTCCGCCGCGGCTTCGCCGACCGCACGCGCGGTGCCCACATCGATGGTGGAGCAGTCCACCAGCAAAGCCCCCTCCTCCGCGGCCACGATGATCCCGTCGGGGCCCAGATAGGCGTCGCGCACATGCTGTCCCGCCGGCAGCATGGTGATCACCACCTCGGCGGCGGACGCCGCTTGCGCGCCGGAGCCGACGGCCTTGGCGCCTGCGGCTTCGGCGGCCTGCAGCGCCGCCGGCACGATGTCGTAGGCGTTGAGCTCGTGACCGGCCTTCAGAAGATTGGCCGCCATCGGACCGCCCATGTTCCCCAAGCCGACGAAACCGATGCGTGCCATGTCTCTCTCCTCCCTGTTTCGATGCGTCTCTCCGTCAGGACGCTTTCCGGTCCGTGCGAAACGGATCCACGAGGTCGAGCTCGCCGCCCTCCAGCGGCGCGAAGACGGCCGAGACCCTATCGTCGCCGACCGCGTCGAGCGTCGCCGGGTTCCAGCGCGGCGCGTTGTCCTTGTCGATGATAGCGGCGCGGATGCCCTCGTAGAACTCGTCGCCGGAGATGAACCGCCTCGCAATCCGGAACTCGAGCTTAAGCGCCTCGTCGAGCGTCATATCGGCGCCGACCTCGACCTGGCGGAACGCTACCTTCAGGCTGAAGGGCGATTTCTTGCGGATCTCGGCCGCCGTCTCCTTGGCCCAATCCGCCAGCGCGCCGCTCTCGGCGTCCAGCGCGGCCAGGATCTCCTCCACCGAGCGGCCCGAGAACAGGCGATCGATCGCGGCCTGGTTCTGCTGCAGCCAGCTCTCGCCCGGATCCCGGTGCAGACCTTCGAGCACCGTGTCGATCGGCTCGGCCTCGATCATGGCCTGGCGGATGGCATCGAACGCGTTCGCCGGAACGCAGTGGGTGGCAAAGCCGAGATAGAAGGCATCCGCCTGCCCCACGGTGCGTCCCGTGAGGCCGAGATAGAGCCCGCACTTGCCCGGGAAGCGCGGCAGGAAATAGGTGGCGCCCACATCGGGAAAGAACCCGATGGCGACCTCGGGCATGGCAAACCGCACCTTCTCGGTGACCACGCGATGGGTGCCGTAGAAGCAGGCGCCGACGCCGCCACCCATGACGATGCCATCGATCAGCGCGACATTCGGCTTGGAGAAGCGCTCCAGAGACCAGTTGTGCTGATACTCGGTCCCGTAGAGCTTCAGCGCGGTCTCGAGCGCGTCCGCCTGGCGCCACTCATAGAGCGCCTTCAGATCTCCACCGCTGCAGAAGGCGCGCGGGTCGGTCGACTGCATGATCACGCCGTAGATGTCCGGGTCCCGGATCCATGTTTGATAGTGCTCCTCCATCTGCGCGATCATGTCGTAGGTCAGGGCGTTCAGCGCCCGGTCGCGGTCGAACGTGATGAAGCCGCACCGCCCCTTCTTCTCCAATACGATGTCCGGCCGACCCGTCATGCTGCCATTCCCCGTGCGCGCATCCGCCTCGGATCGGAGAACCACCCAGCCGATCCGCAGGCTTCGTTGAAACGATGGGCGCAGAGCTATACATCCAGGACGAAAAACCACAAGGTCAGTTTGGGCGGGCACAAGTGTTCCAGTCTGCATTGCGATCTTCGGACTTGCGGGCGGTGGCTTTGCAAAGTCTTGCACTGATGATGACGACCGGTCTTGTCGGTGTGGCGCTGATCGGCCCGACAACGCCAGCCGGCGCCCAGGTTCCGCTGCCGGAACGCAAGCCTGCGGGCCTCATGTTGCCCGAGCGCAAGCCTCAAGGCATCCCGCTGCCCGACCGCAAGCCGAGTGTCGCGGCGCCGGCGCAAACCGGTCGACACCAAAGCGCGGAAGACGCAAGGCCGACCGAGCCGCCGCCTGTGGAGAAGGTCAAGCCGACCGAGCCGCCTCATCCGAGCGAGATCAAGACGCCGGACTGGACGGAACAGGAGATCGCGGAGGCTAAAGCCGCCTGCGCGAAGCTGTTCGAGACGGTCAAGATCGTCCCGGAACCTCTCGCGCCGCTGCGCAAGGGACAGTGCGGTGCACCCGCGCCCGTGAAGGTCCGCGCGATCGGGGCGGAGCCTCCCGTCGAGATCGCGCCGTCTGCAACGCTCAGATGCGGCATGGTGGCCGCGCTCGAGCGCTGGTTTGCGGAAATCGTGCAGCCGGCGGCGGCCGAGCATCTGGGCGAGCCGGTAATCCGCATCCGCAACGTCGCCTCCTATGTGTGCAGGCCGCGCTACAACGACCGCCGCAAACGGATCAGCGAGCACGCCCTGGCGAACGCCCTCGATATCGCCGCCTTCGAGACGAAATCGGGCAAACGCGTGGTCTTGCGCGACCATTGGGTATCACTGGCCAAGGAGAAAGCGGAGGAACCGGACGAGACGAAAGAGGCCGGTCAGACAATAGACAACGTGCCGAATGCAGCATCTCCGGAAAGAACGGCAGGCGCGACCACCTCGGTCAAGGAAGGCAGCGCCGACGGGACACAACCAAAAGCTCCGGAGACCGACAACAAGCAGCCGTCGTCGGAGGATGCGGCGCCGGCGCCCAAGCAGACGCCGCAATCGGCGTTCCTGCGTGCCGTTCACGAGGGGGCCTGCAAGATCTTCGGCACCGTGCTGGGACCGGAGGCCAACGCTGCACACCGGGACCACTTCCATCTCGATCTCGTGAAACGCCGGTCGTCCGCCTACTGCCGCTAGAGCCTGTCGCGATCATTCTGATTCGCGCCATTGCTCTCGTTCTTTGTTGAAGCCTGTCTTTTCTCCCGAAACCGGTATCCACTTTCGGGAGACATGCTTTAGGGCCTGTGGACAGGCCGCCGGTCAGACGTTGCGGCGGTATTCGCCGCCCACCTCGAAAAGCGCCTGGGTGATCTGACCGAGCGAGCAGCAGCGCACCGCGTCCATCAGATCCTCGAACACGTTGCCGCCGTCGGCCGCGGTCTTCTTCAGCCGCTTGAGCATGTGGACAGACGCCTCGGCGTGTGCCGCCTGGAAGGTACGGAGCCGCCGGATCTGGCTCTGCTTCTCCTCTTCCGTTGAGCGGGCGAGCTCCGGCGTCTCGGTCTCGGCCTCGCCTTCGGGATCGAGGAATGTGTTGACGCCGACGATCGGCAGGCTGCCGTCGTGCTTCTTGGACTCGTAATAGAGCGACTCGTCCTGGATGCGGCCGCGCTGATAGCCCGTCTCCATGGCGCCGAGCACGCCGCCGCGCTCCGAGATGCGCTCGAACTCCTTCAAGACGGCCTCTTCGACCAGGTCCGTGAGCTCGTCGATGATGAAGGCGCCCTGGTTCGGGTTCTCGTTCTTCGCCAGCCCCCATTCCTTGTTGATGATATGCTGGATGGCCATAGCGCGCCGCACGGACTCGTGGGTCGGCGTGGTCACCGCCTCGTCGAAGGCGTTGGTGTGCAGGCTGTTGGTGTTGTCGTAGGTGGCGATCAGCGCCTGCAGCGTGGTGCGCACGTCGTTGAAGGCCATTTCCTGGGCGTGCAGCGAGCGGCCCGAGGTCTGGGTATGGTATTTGAGCTTCTGGGAGCGCTCGTTGGCACCGTATTTGAAGCGCATGGCCACCGACCAGATGCGCCGGGCGACGCGGCCCATGACGGTGTATTCCGGGTCCATCCCGTTGGAGAAGAAGAAGCTCAGATTGGGCGCGAAGGAGTCGATGTGCATGCCGCGCGCCAGATACGACTCCACATAGGTGAAGCCGTTGGCGAGCGTGAAGGCGAGCTGCGAGATCGGGTTCGCGCCGGCCTCGGCGATGTGGTAGCCGGAGATGGAGACCGAGTAAAAGTTGTTGACCTTCCAGTCGCAGAAGAGCTGCTGGATGTCGCCCATCACCTTGAGCGAGAACTCGGTCGAGAAGATGCAGGTGTTCTGGCCCTGGTCCTCCTTGAGGATGTCCGCCTGCACGGTGCCGCGCACGTTGGCGAGCGCCCATGCCCGCACGTCCTCCGCCTCCGCGGCGCAC
>JAKSBI010000283.1 GCA_022361215.1 Hyphomicrobiales bacterium
CGACCCGGACGCATACGCAGCTGCAGCATGCCGACTCCAGGAACGCAGATAACAACCAAACAGCAAAGGCCGCCTTGCGGCGTCCTAAGTAATTGTTATATCTCACATTCTATGGAGTTATAACGAAAGTGGTTGCGGGGGCTCGCAACCACCATAACCTGCTCTTTGATGTGCCAAGACTGGGCACGGCAAAGACTATGAAAGCGCCCGCAACAATGCCGCTCAGCGGGACGTGCTTTTGAGCGCACCTGCCTTGCTGTCGTAGGTCAGAGTGTCTTTCCCCGGTGCCCGTTTCAGCCCGGTGCCGCGCGGATCGAAGGTCCACATGCCGGTGGCACGGCGTTCGCCCTGCACCCTGCCGCGCGTACAGGCGACCGCACCGATCAGGACGCCGCCGGTCAGGTCTTCAAGGCCGTCCAGCGGTGTCGGGCTGACATCGGCGCCACGGTCGCCAGGCTTCTTGGGTTTCGGCTTTGGCTTCGGATTCGCGCCGTCATTGGCGCCGGCCGGCTTCTGCCCCGGCGCGCCGGTGGTGCCGGTGGTGCCGGTGATGATGTCGTCGTCGCCGGGGACCGAAACCATCGGCGTGTCCGTTGGGGCCGGTGCGCTCAACGGCCCGGGACCGTAGTTGAAGTCCTGGGGACGGAGGTCTTCCTCCGGTTCCGGATCGTCTTCGCCGTCCAGCAGGTCCTCGAGGAACTGGTCCCAGAGGCCCGGCCGTCTGGCAGGCCCAAGGTCGAAATCCGGATCGAAGTATCTTGAGCTGCTCAAGCCCCCGGAGCCGGCCGGGATATCTCCCTCCGAAAAGATGCGTCCGCTGGACCCACTCGCGAAGAAGCCGTCCTCGTCATCCGCGCCCCTGTCGAAGATCCGCGCGCCCGTTGCGCCGCCGAGAGTGTTGCGGATGATGATCGCGTCGAACTGGAAATGGGTGAAGTTGCCAACGGCCCTATTGAGGTTCGAGAAGTCCAGCGAGTTGAAGGTGAAGGCGACGTTGTCGCCGAACAACAGGTCCTCGCTGTTGTCGCCGATCAGGAGGTCGCCGCCGCGGCCTCCACCGATGATGACGTCGTTGCCGGGGCCGCCGGAGACAACATCGTTGCCACCGCGGAACGGATCGATCGTGGTGAAGCTGCCGCGGAGGCCGCCGCCGTCGGAGAAGAAGGACGCCTGCGCCGAGTCGCCGACCACGACGTCGTCGCCCTCCTCGCCGAAGATCGTGTCATCGCCCTGTGCACCGAAGGCCCAGTCCGCGCCGGACCCGCCGAAGATGGTGTCGTTTCCGGCCACCGAGGACGTGGTGGTCGTGATGAAGCGCAGCCGCTCCACGGCCAGCGTGCCGAAGTCCGGGGAGAATCTCGCCTCGCCCACATCGCCCAGCAGACGGTCGGCCTGGGCACCGCCGTCGATAAAGTCGTCGCCGGCGCCTCCAAGGATGACATCGAAACCGCTCTCGCCGAGCAGCCGGTCGTTGCCACCACGCGTCTCGAAGATCGCCGCCGCGACGAGCGGACGGAAATCGTCGGTCTGTTCGATCCGGGCGTTGTCGCCGAAGATCAGGTCGTCGCCCTCGGCACCGGTGACGTCGTCGTCGCCGCTGCCGCCGATGATCTGGTCGTTGCCGAACGACCCGGTGATCAGGTCGCCGGTGCCGATTTCGGGATCGAGCGAGAAGACGGTCCGCCGGTTGCTCGATCCGTCATTGCCGATGGCGCCGCCCAGATCGCCGAGAATGATATCGTCGTCCCGCCCGCCGTCTATGTCGTCCCTGTCGGCACCGCCGAAGATCCAGTCGTCGCCGCGCTCGCCGAAGATGGTATCGCCATCGCCGAGGCCGGTCGCGGTCGTGAAGACGCGGCCGTCGGTGAGCACGCCGAGCTTCGGGATCACCGTGCCGAAGTCGCCGATGAGAATATCGTCGCCAGTTCCCGCGCCGGTTCCGTTCTCGCCGAAGAGCGTGTCGCCGGCCGTGGCGCTGCCGATGCCGCCGAGGATCACGTCGTCGTCCTCGCCGCCGCGGATGGTGTCGGCACCGTCCCTGCCACCCGCGCCCTCGACGCGCACGGTCCGGATCTGCCAGACCGTCGCCGCCTCGGTGGTCAGCAGCTTGAGCTGCGGATCGTTGTCCGGCGTGTCCAGATAATCGAAGCCCGGATCGCTCGGATCGGCCGCGGCGGCCTGAATGATCTCGCCGAAGTCACCGAAGACGATGTCGTTGCCGGCGCCGCCGTCAATCGTGTCGGCGCTCAGCAGCAGCGGGTCGGCCACGGCCTCGGCGCTGGTGTTCTCGTTCACCACGATCAGCGAGCGGCTCACCGGGTCGACGTTGAAGCCGGCATCGCCGTAGATATGGTCGGGGCCGGCGCCACCATTGATGGTGTCGTTGCCGCTGCCGCCGGCGATGTGATCGCCTGCGCCCGAACCGGTGATCACGTCCTGACCGCGACCGCCATAAATGGTGAGCCCTACCACTGGCGCTCCACCTCCGGCAAAGAGGCCGCTGGCGTCGATTACGTCGTCGCCATGGTGGTCAAACGGATTGGCCAGCGGGTAGTCGAAGGCGGTGCCACCGAGCCCGAAGGTCCCGGAGGAGGGCTCCGCGGGATTGCCGGCGTACCAGGTCCCGTCCTGGGACGTGTCGCCATAGATGACGAGCGGCGCATCGACCCCACCGCCGCCGGTGACGATGAAGGTGTCGCCGCCGCGGGTCCCGGTCGCCGCGTCGAACGTATTGCCGCCGCCATGCAAGACCGTGATACCGCCATGGTCGGCGGTCGAGGAAGTCGAGCCCTCCACGGTCAAGGTGTCGTCGCCGGAGCCAAGGAACAGGTTCAAGATCTCGATCTCGAAGCCGGCCGTGTCGCTGAAGGTGATGCCGGCGTCGAAGTTGATGACGGCGCCGGTATCCGGATCGACGATGCTCAGGGCGTCCGATAGTCCGAGACCCGTCAGGCTGGTCGACGTCAGCGTGCCGACCTTGTTCTCCTGGCTGGTGTCGTCGAAGACGTTCAGGGTGTCGATGCTGGCGGCATCGGACCCGTCCAAGCCGAGATCGTTGCCGATCGGATCGGAGTTGTCCTCCCCGGGCAGGATGACGGCGGCGACGAGGCTGCGCGGCGTCTCCTGCCCGCCGATCACCTCGAGCGGCCCCTGGATGCTGCTCAGCGTGTGAGCGGCGATCGGGAACTCCTTCACGAAGCGTCTGTCGGCAGGTTTGGAGAAGTCGCCGTCCTTGGCGACGACGATGGTGACGTCCTGGAAGTAGTTGTTGGCGTCGAAGCTGATGGCGGCGGCCTGGCGCGTCACGGTGGCGTTCTGCGCTGCTCCCGCGGCCAGCCCCTCCACCTCGGTGAGCGTGATCACCGAGTCCACCTCGCCATTGGCGCCGTCGGAGATGCTGGCGATCTTGGCGTTGACGGTCACGCCGCCGACGATGATCTCGATCAGCCGGCCCTCCTCGAAGCCGGCATCGCGCCAGCTGCTGCCGTCGTCCAGCTCCAGGCTTTCCGGATCGATGCCGTTGGCCGTGATGGTGACCGCGCCGGCCAACAGCCCGTCGCCGGCGGTGCCGATGTTCTGCAGCGTGAAGCGCGTGCCCGAGAGCGAATTGCCGTTCTCGTCCAGCACGTCTACGACATCCGCCTGCCCGTCGGTCAGGAGATTGATGCTGACCTCGCCGGTCGGGGCCTTGGTCAGGCGCATGGTGTAGCTGTCGGTGTCGCTATCGGTGACCACGGTCGAGCCGTCGGTCTCGACCACGAGCACGCCGGCGGTGTCGTTGTCGTGGACCGTGACGTCGACGGTCTGGTCCTCGGCGGAGGCATAGGAGCCGCCCGTCGACGATGTCGTCGACACGGTGATCTTCGAGGTCTTGGTGTCTTCGGCGACCGCCGGGTCGCCGGCCGTGCCCGCCTCTTCGGTGGCGAAGATCTCGACCGTCACCGGCACGTCCCATTTCTGATGGCCGCCGCTGCCGTCGAGATTGAAGGTGAGGACGGTCTGCGACAGGCCGAGCTGATCGCTGTCCGCCGCGAGCGTAACCGTGACCACCTCTCCCGGCTCGGGCGGCTTGGCCAGGGCGACGGTGATGTTGTCGGTCTCGCGGGTGGTGGCGTCGCCTTCCAGCACCAGGCTCTCGTTGTCCTGAGCGCCGGTCTCGTCCACTTCGAGGATCACGAGCTCGGCCCGGTCGTTGTCCTGGACCACGATGTCCACGTTCTTCACGTCGACCTGGTCGAAATCGGGATCCGTGCTCGCCGTGCTGTGGCTGATGACCACGGTGCGCTCGCCCTCGGACAGGCCGTCGTCGATGGCCTGCACGAAGACCTCCTGCTCCGCGTTCCAATTGGTGCTGTCGAAGACCAGCACGATGTCTCGGTTGTCGCGGGTCTCTACGGCGCCGTCCACGGTCACGTCGCGGGTGAAACCGGTCGACGACCGGCCGATCCGGACCGTATCGCCGGCCGGCGTCGCATCCTGCTCGGTCTTGGTCGAGCGGGCCGCGGAGATATTCACATAGACCTTCTGACCCGCCTCGGGCGGCTTGGCGAGCTTGACGCCGTAGGAGACGAAGGTCTCGCCCTCCTCGCTCACCCGCGTCTCGTCCGCCGCCTGGTTGATGACCACCAGCCCCTCGTCGTCGGAGGCGACATTGATGTCGATGCCCGGTGCCAGCACGCCGTCATAGTCGATGTCGACCGGAGACGTCACCTGATGGTTGATGACGCCGCTGAGGCCGTCCAGCTCCCGCGAGATGATGGTCTCGGTAACGTCGCTGGCCACGTTGATGGTGTCGGAGCCCAGGCCCCCGATCACACGCGTGCCCGCATTCGAAGGCGTGCTGAGCACGAAGATGATGTCGTCGCCCTCGAGCCCGTCGATCTCCTGCAGCTCCTCGTTGCCGCTGAGCTCGATGTTCAGGCCGGCGCCGAAGATGCCCTCGTCGGTGACCACGAAGGCGTCTCCAAACTCGGTGCCGAGCACCACCACCTTGTCGAAGCCGGCGCCGCCATCGATGGAGACCGGCGCGTTCACATTGTACTGGATCAAGTCGTCACCCGCGCCGGAATTAAGCTGGGTGAGCTGGGTCGTGGTGACGCCGGCGCCGCCGGACAGCGCGAAGGCGCGCACCAGGAACTCGTCATTGCCGGCATCGCCCTCGAGGCGCAGCTGGGCCTGGTTCGAGTAGACCGTGAACGTATCGCCGCCGCCGCCGCCGCGGGCGACCAAGGGCATGGAGATGCCCCTGCTGAGGAAGCCCTGGGTGGTCTCCAGCGTCTCGAACCGGTCCTCGGCCGCGAGATTCGCCCCGGCGTCGCGCGCCGAGCCGTAGATCTGACCGATCTGGAAGCTGTCGTCGCCCTCGCCGCCGTCCAGCGTGATGATGGCGCTGGTGTCGTCGGTGGCGAAATAGTCGTTGCCGCCCCCGCCGAAGACGCTGAGGCGTCCGTTGAGGTGGCTGTCGTAGTTGATGCGCGCCAGCTCCTGCGGTCGCACCGCCGCATCCTCGCTGGAGGCGGTGGCCTGGTCCAGGGTGCCGTAGATCAGCGCCACGTAGCCCGGCGCATCCGCGTCCGGGAACCCGGGCAGGCTGGTCGAGCGGCGCAGCAGGAAGATATCGTCGTCGCCGTCCTTGCCGAAGATGTCCAGGGTGTCGGAGCCGTCGTCGCGGGCGCCGGTGTCCAGCACGTTGACGATGTAATCGCCGCGGTCGGCGGCGAGCGCCTCGCTGCCGGCGGTGAAGACGGTGTAGCTGTCGGTGCCGGCCTGACCGTCGAGGGTCAGCGAGAAGCGGGTAGTCGTCCCGCCATTTGTGACCTTGGTGGCGGCGAGCTCGTCGATCACGAAGCGGTCCTCGCCGTCGCCCGTGCCGGTGGTCGCGCTGACGCTGCCATAGGCGAAGGCGTTGGACTGAAGTGTCGTGCCGGCGAAGGTGATGTCGTCGACATCGGCGTTGCCGAAGACGCTGATGGCATGGGTGGCGCGGTCGGTGTCGACGCCGGAGGCCAGCGTCGCGGCGCCGATCCTGATCGTGGTGCCGAAGCCGGCGTCCGGATCGACACTGTTGAAGTCGCCGAACATGATCAGGGTCGAGCCGGTGGTGATGCTGGTGTTGTCCGCGATCGTGATGTCGTCTCCGGCGGTGAGCAAGAAGATGCCGTCGGCGCCTCGAGCGGTGATCTGGCCGATCTCGGTGGTGCTGCCGGCCTCCTCGTCGTAGCGCACGGCGCCGCTGCCCAGCAGCGTGAAGCTCTCGTCGAGGGCTGCGGTGTCCGGCAGCCGCAGGCGAATGCCGCCGCTGTCGGAGAGCACGTTCACCGCCTGCAACGGCCCGTCGATCTCGATGACGAAGATGCCGCCGCCGGTCTTGGCGTTGAAGATATCGGCGCCGGCCGTCTCGCCCGTATCGATCTCGAAGAAATTGCCGTCCGAGCCGATGGCGTTGGCGGCCCTCAGATCGATCGCATTGCCGAAGACGTTGCCGGCGTCGTCGTTGTTGACGTCGACGATGGAGCCGGCGCTGGCCCAGAGCACGACGCTTTGCAGGGCCGAGGTGACGGTGTCCACATTCAGGTCGCCGTCGTCCTCCTCGATAAAGATGTCGTCCCTGGCGGCGGCGATCAGCTTGGTCCTGGAGTCGATCTCCAGGAACGAGGTCTGGGCGCCGATGCCGCCCTGATCGGCCGTCAGGGTGACAATGCCGCCGGCGACGTCGGTCGCTACGTCGTCGAGAGGATCGGTGATGCTGCCGTCGACCGCGGTCAGGGTGACGTCGCCGGCGCTGGAGACGATCTCGCCGGTGCGCAGGTCGCCTGTGATCTCCGTCAACGTGATCGAGCCGTTGCTGGAAACGAAGATCTCGCCGTCGTCGTCCCGCGTGGTGCCGATTGCCGCGTTGCTGGCGTCCACGTCGGTGAGGGCCACGATCGTGACCGTGTCGGTGGGAGAAGGTTCCAGCGCCACGATGATGTCGTCGCCGGCGATCAGACCGGCGCCGGCGCCATTGGCGAAGGTGTATGCGGTGTTTCTCGGATCCGTGTTCGTCGAGCGCAACGGAACCGAATAGGTGGTCGCGCCGATGGTGAACTGCGGGTCCTCCTGCTCGCCAACGCGCAGCGTCAGATTGATATCCTCGACGGCCTTGATGTCAGGAATGGTGAAGGCGAGCGGACCGGCCGCATCGACCCGGTGCCGGCCCTTCAGGTCGAGATGGGCGCTGGCGCCGGCGGTCGCCACCAGGTTGATGTCCTGCAGCACGCCACTGAGCTCGTAGTCCACCAGGTCGACCGCAAGCGGCGTCGCCGTGGTGCCGTCGCTGCCGATATTGCCGGCATCGGCCGTGATCCTCAGATCATTGGTGACGATCAGGCTGGTGCGCCCATTGGCGACGACGCTCCGCTCTGTCGCGGCGACGATATTGCCGCCCGCATTGCTGATCGTGGTGGTTCCCAGCGGGTTGGTGATCGTGCCGGCGAGGGTCAGATCGCCCGGACCGTTGTTCTCGATCCGGATGTCCGAGGCATCCGCGTCGCGGGTGGACGACCGGGTCAGCTGGTCGTCGTTGGTGATGACGATGATCTGCGGCGCCAGCGTCCCGACGAAGGTGTCGATGTTGTTGATCACCATGTTCAGATCGGAATTGTTCACGATATCGACCGCGAGCAGCGTGTCGATGAAAGTCGTGTCCAGCGAGCCGCTGACCTGCTCCGTCGCCGTGAACACGATCCTGGAGACGTCCGTCGGGTCCGGAATGTCGTCGACGATGATATCGCCGCTGACCGTGTCACCGACGCCGAAGCCGATCACGTCGAGGTGGTCCTCGGTGACGATCCGGCCATTGGCGTCGACCTCCAGCTCCGGGCTGCCGGTGGTGGCCAGGTTGACGTCGGCGTTCCAGCTGATGGTGCGCGACTGCTGGGTGTCGCCCCTGCTTCTCTTCTTGCCCGTCTCGATGACGGCGCCACTCCGGCTTGTGGTGGTGTCCCGGTCGACGCCGGCCGTCGAGGACGTCACGGCCAGCGCGGTGTTCGTGCCGTCGACGCCCGGACCGACAGTGAAGGTGGCGCCGGCGGCGGTGATCACCTGATCGATCAGGGTGATGTCGGCGATCGCGGTGACGTCGGTGTTGGCTCCGAAGGCCCCGGCCACGCCGCGCGAATAGGCCTCCGCATCCGCCTTGATGTGCTTGGCCTCGATCTTGACGCCGCGGGTCCCGGTGATGTCCGCGCCGGTCTTGACGTCGACCAGGGTCTTGGAGTCGATCTCCGCCCGGGACGTGGCATCCGGGTCGGTGCCCAGGCCTTCGCCCTTGGCCTTGGCGTAGCCATAGGCGTCGTCGTGGCCAATGGCGGCGATGGAGATGCGCTCCGCCGCAAGCGCCGCGGCGTTGATGATGACATCGGTCACGACCGGATCGCCGTTGCCGCCGATGGTGGTGCCGTTGGAACGGGACTCCGTGCTGCGGCTGTCGTCGTTCGCCGTCGCGGCGTTGCCGATGGAGCCCGCGCGCGCATTGGTGCTGGAGTTGGCGTCGCTGATCGACTTGGACTCGAGGGTCGCGGTGCCGACGACGGCGATGTCGGCGCCGCTCTTGAGCTGGACCGTCGTGTCGTAGTCGAGCTTGGCGTCGGACCGGGCGATGGAGTTCGTCCCGAAGACGCCGAGGCCTTCCGCCCGCGCGTCGGTCTGCAGCTCGTTTTCGGTCTCGGCCAGAAGCTTGAGGTCTTGACCGACTGTGACCGTCCCGTCCAGCCAGACGTCGTTGATGGCGTCCACGACCGAGTCCGCGCGCGACGTATTGCCGGCGCCGAGGACGGCGAACTCGGTGTCGGTGTCGGCGAAGGCGAAGGTCGAGATGTCCGAGGTCGAGGCGATGGAGACGTCGCGCCCCGCGGTCACCGTGGTGCCCTGAATATAGGCGTCGATGTCGTAGGCCACGTTCATGTCGGCCGTCGTCTCGTTGACGCCGATCAGGTTCCCGGAGGAGCCGGTCGCCTTGGAGTAGCTGATGCCGTCGCCGACGGCCGAGACGGCGAATTTGAGCGACACGCCGCCGGGGCCGAGGATCCGGTGCTCACCGTCGTTGGCCGGCTGCTCGGCAATCGGGATGTAGAGCTCGTGGGTGCCCGCCGCTTCGTCGAGGTCGACGCCCTCGGTGCCGAGCGTGTGGCTGCCGTCGCGGCCGTCGGCGCCAAGCGTCAGCGCTGGCCCGCCGACGGAGCTGGCGAGCTGGAAAGTGTCCCCGTTGACGTTCAACGCATGGTAGGTGGTGCCGACGGTCAGGCCGTCGATCGGCTGATCGCCGGTCCCGACGATCGTATGGGACCCGTTGACGGCGGTGGAGCCGATGGCGATCACCGCCCGGGCGCCGGGGCTCGCATTGTAGTCCGCGTCCGTCGTCGGCGTGACGTCGCGCAGCTGGATCGACGCGGGACCGTCTCTCACGACCTCGTAGATGCCGCCGTCGATCAGGGTGCGGGTCGACGCTGTGGAGAAGGTCAGCGAGTCCGAGCCGGCGTCGGCGCTGACGTCGAAGCTCAAGGCAGCGCCGTAGTTGTGGTTCAGCGCGGTGGCCTGGCTGTTGACGAGTGCGAAGCGGCCGTCGTCCAGCACCAGCGCGAAGAAGCTGCCATTGGGGATATTGTCGAACTGGCTGCCGGACACCGTCAGCCGCTCGCCGTTCATCAGGCCGTGATTGGACTTGCTGAAGACCGTGATCTTGGCCCCGTTCGGGCCGGCCTGCGAAATCGCACCCTTGCTCAGGCTCAGGGGCGAGAGCGCATCCACGACGATGGCATCGCCGTCCGTCTCGTAGACGATGGTATCGCCGGTGGTGAAGGAATGCTCGCCGACGAAGATGTTGTTGGCGGCGTCATCGTGGGTGATCGCATCGCCGCTGGTCACCGGGACGAAGACGGTCTCCCCATCCACGGTCTCGCCGACCACCGTGACGTCGATCAGGTCCGGCGTGATCGAGATCTCGCCCGGCGCCCGGTAGGTGATGGCTTGGCCTTCCGTGAAGCCGTGTCCGGCGATAGTGAGCGTCTTGTTGTCGGCGCCGAGGGAAGACTCGGGCGTGAACGCCTTGGCGGCGGCCGGCCGGTTGTCGACGTCGATCAGCTTGATCGAGAGGTCGTCCAGCACCAGGACCTCGTAGCGGTTGCCGTCGGTCAACCCCGCAACGGAGCCGTTGCTGGCGTTGCTGTAGATGACGATATCGCCGCTCTCGAAATTGTGGCTCCGGGCGAAGAAGATCGTATCCGTGTCGGGATCGATGCCGACGAGGTCGCCATTCGTGTTGGTGGTGGCTTCGGACGCATCGAAGGCGTTGCCGAGGCGCAGCTCCGCGTCGCCGAGCTTGACGATGTTGTACTCCCGGCCGTGCTCCAGCCTGGTGCCGGTGGCGTCGTCGGTCTTGAGGCCGTCATTTCCGCCACTGTCATAGACGATGCTGTCGCCGGTCTCGAGACCGTGACCGTTGTTGTTCTCGTTGATGGTGATGCCGCCGGTGCCGGTGTCGACATCGCCGACATCGATGGTGTCGTCGAACTCACTGCCAGCGGTCGCGCCGATATGCGTGCTGACACTGATGTCGAGCCCCGCATCGACCTCGGCGCCGGTGCCGATATAGGCGGAGATGGTCGCCGGGGCCTTGGTGTAGACGGCCGTGACCTCACCGTCCGAGTTGGTGGTGAAGGCCACGTTGTAGCCGACATAGGTTTCGGTCTTCGACGCGCCGACGTCGATCACGCCGATGCCCGTGCCCTTTGCCTCGGCGTCCGCTTCCGGGGTCTCCGTCGCTCCGACCGTCACGCTTCCCGATGCGGTGACGATGGAGCCGTCGCCGATAAAGGCCCTGTTGGCCG
This sequence comes from Hyphomicrobiales bacterium, assembly GCA_022361215.1. Taxonomy (GTDB): domain Bacteria; phylum Pseudomonadota; class Alphaproteobacteria; order Rhizobiales; family Methyloligellaceae; genus JAKSBI01. The sequence continues at coordinate 10,866 of JAKSBI010000283.1, forward strand.
CGTTGACGTTGGAGCCCGAATGGGCGCCGCGGCCGGAGAGGATGCCGCCGCCGGATGCCACGGTCTCGGTATCGGCGAAGTTGGACGCCGCCGACTGGATCAACACGTCCTTCGCCGAGATCTTCGTCTGGTTGGCGGGCGAGGAGGCGACGAAGGCCTCCGTCGCCCCCTCGGCGATGGCATAGGCCTCGGTGTTGCCGAACGCGATCGCGCCGACCCGGATCGTCTTCGCCTCCGCGTTGGCGCGGTTCGTCGCCGCGGATTGCAGCGTCAGATTGCTGTCGGCGGTGATCTCCGCACCCTCGCCGATGGAGGCGCGCACGACCGCGCTGGCCCGAGAAATGGCCTGGCCGGCACTGACCGCGACGATGCCGCCGCCATGGGGCTGGGCCCGGGCCTTGGCGCCGTCGTTCGAGATCTCATGCAGTGACGTCACCACGATGGCACCGGCTGAATCCAGGACTGCGCCGGCGCCGATCTTGGCCTCCACGGTGGGCGACACGGTGGCCGTCGAGTTCGCGATCGCGATGTCGATGCCGCCGACGCTGACGCCGAACATGTCGGCGTTCGCGTGCATGTTGGTCGAGGCTGAAATGACAATGTCCTGGCCGGCGGTCGCGCCGGTGTCGACGGTCGTCATCGCGACGTTCTGGCCGATTTCGGCGAGGACCGTGGTCGTCGCCTCCGCGGTCGCTTCGTTGATCAAGACGGCCAGAATACCGCCGGCGGCTGCAATGGTCTCCGCGGTGTTCGTGACCGTCGCCGTCGCCGAGACGGCGACCGAGCCGGCGCGCAGGCGCGTGATCGACGCGCCGCCGTTGATCTGAGCCTTCGTGGAGCCCGTCGTCTTCGCCTGGGAGATCATCACGCCGATGGCGATGGCGCCGAGCGCACCGCCGTCGGCGCGGGCCTCCAGATCGCTGACGGAATTGGCCGTAAGGGAGAACGCGCCGTCGATATAGATATCGGCACCCTCGCCGACATAAGCCCGCGTGTCGGTCTCGTCCTTGACGATGGCGAAGCCGCCGCCGAAGCCGCCGATGCCGACGCCGACGCCGAGGGCCATGACGCCGACGCCGTCGAGGTTCGGGTTGTCGTCCTGGGCGCCGTCATAGGTGCCGACGAAAACGTCCGTATCGGCGCTGACCGAAACATTGCCGACGGCGCGGCTCGCATCGGAGCTCGAGCCGATCTCGACGAGCTCGCCGATGCCGGCAACCGTGTCGCCGCTGAAGGTCGCGGGCACGTAGGCCAAGCCGGCGCCGACCCCGATGGCCGCTCCGACGCCGAGGGCCGATATGGTCAGCTCCTGGTCGACCTCCGCGCCGACCAGGATATCGGCAAAACCGGTGACCACGGTGGCCGCGGTGCTGGTCTCGTTCGGCGCGGCGCCGAGCAGCGCATAGGCGTCGCTCTTGTCGGTATAGGCCGCGATCGAGCCGCCGACGCCGGCATACAGCCCGGCGCCCCCGGCGACGGCGAGGAAGTCCGCCTCGGTGTCGTTCGTCGCGTCGATGCTCAGCTTGCCCAACGAGGGGCTCAGCCCGCGGATGGTGGCGCCGTCGTCCACGAAGGCACTCACATCGGCGTCGACCGTGACGACCCCGACGCCCACACCCACGCCGCCGGCTTTGAGGCCGACGCCCAGGCCGCCGACGATGATCTCCATCTTGATCTTCTGCCGCGCATCGAGGTCGACATTCGTGGCCTCGACAATGGCACCGCCGGCGATCTGCGCCGAGGTCCCCTGCTGCGTGCTCACGCCCCGGATGTCGGAGGAGTCGAAGCCGGGATTGGCGCCCGTGGCGCTGGTGTTGGCGACCTCCGCGATGCCGGAGGAGTCCCGGTAGAAGCGATGGGAATCGCCGGCCGCGCCGCCGACGTCGAACGCAATGGCGGTGCCCGTCAGCGCATCCGACCGGGAGTCGGCCAGCCGGATGGTTTTCGGATCGCTGTCGTCAACGATCACGAAGTAGGCCCGGCGGTCCTCCAGCCCGTCGATCGCGGTCCCCTGGCCGGCCGTGGAATCGCCCGCCGCGTAGAAGATCGCGTCTCCCGTCCGGAAGCCGTAGTCGGCATCGAAGGTGATCGAGCTGCCCGCAGGGTCATCACTGTTGAAGCTGACCGGGACACCCGCCGCATCTTCGAGGGCCGATGGCTCGAAGGCTGGGATGCCCTTGGTGAAGATGTGATCCTCGCTGCTCGTGAAAGCGGGATCGTGGATCTCAATGAAGTTGCCGTTGTCGTTGACACCGTCGCCGTTGTCATCGACGAAGCCAAGCAGGGCGGCCTCGCGGGTCGTCGCCAGTTGGATGCGCGCCGTATTGGTGTCGTCCGGGTCGACGACAATGACGTAGTAGGCCTCGCCGTCCGTCAGCCCCGGAATGGCCGCGGCATTGCCGGCCTTGCTATAGTGGACCACATCGCCGGTCACCAGCCCGAAGGTGCCGACCGTGCCGTCGTCGGCGGTGAATGTGATGGCATCTTTGTCGTCGATTTCCGACACGGCGACGCCAGGCAGGGTCTCCTCGTCGCTCTCGAAGGCCTCGAACAGGTCCTCGACGATGGTATCGAAGGTTCCGTAAAGATCCTCGTTCCGGTCGTTGCTGCTGCCGTTGGAGCTGTAATCGATGCTGGAAAGGTCCTGGCTCGCCCCGTTGCCGGCGCCGTCGGCATCCTGATCGGTCTCGTATGTGGTGTCGAAATTGCCGCCTAGCGTGTAGACGATGAAGCCGCCGCCCACGCTCAAAGTGCCGCTTACGGCGCCGGCCAGGCCCCATCCGATGACGTCGCGATTGGACACTGCATTGACGTCCACATCCCTGTTGGCGAAGACGGCGGTGCCCGGGCCGATGATCGCCTGGGTGTCGTTCTGGATCACGGCCCATCCGAGCGCGACGCCGCCCGCGCCGCCACCCAACGCAACGCTGATGGCGCCGGCGCCGAAGAAATGGCCGAAATCGTTAAGGGCCGAGACGTTGACGGACTGGTCGTCGGCGAAATCCGAGCCGCTCACCGACTGGTTGACCCGCGCCCCGGAAAGGATGCCCGCGATGGTGTCGGAATCGATGTAGTCGACGGCCAAGGACCCGACGATGGACACGCCGGAGCTGGTGCCGCTGATGGCGGCCGCCAGGGTGAAGACCTTTTCCGACGACCGCGCGTCGACCAGCACGCCTTGGAAATCGGCGATGATGCCGGGCGTGCCGTCGTCCGAGAGCTCGCCGTCGAGCGCACCCGTCAGCGCCGTCGAGTTGGCTTCGGCGGTCACGACCGCGCCGTCGGCGATGGTCGCGCTGGTCTCCTTCAGCAAATACTGCACACCGATGCCGGCGCCGCCGGCGACGCCTGAGCCCGACAGCGCGATGAGCCCGCCGATGGAGTAGGTCTCGGTGTCGTCCTGGGCCACCACGGCCACATTGCCCTGGGCCGTGGCCACGACCTCGCCCGTGATCGTGGCGGTGGTCGACGTGTTCATGTGCAGGAAGGCGAGCGAGCCGCCGCCGGCGACCTTGCCGATCGAGATGCCGCCGCCCACGCCGATGATGCGCTCCTGCGCACGTGCCACAACCTCGATATCGGACTTGGCGTTGACCGTGGTCTCGTCACCGGCCGTCGACGTCGAGCCGCCCCTGATTTCCGCGGTAGTCTCGCCGAACAGCAGCGGGACGCCGAAGCCCACCGTAATGGCAGCCGCCCCGAGGGCACCGCCCGCGCCGACGGCGATGCCATTGTAGCTGCGGGCCGCGATGACGCTGACGTCCTGCTGGTCGCCTGCGGTGGTGTTGGCGGCGCTCTCGTTGATGGTCGCGCCCTGCTTCACCTTGGCGGTGGTCTTGATGGTGTGGAAGACCAGCTCTCCGGCCACCTCGACGCCGATCTTTCCGCCACCGGCGGCGATCGCGAAGGTCTCGAGCGAGTTGGTGCTGACCGAGGTCACGTGCACGCCCTTGCGCACGCTCGATTCGATGTCGGGGAAGGCATCGGCCCGC